>JAURHL010000087.1 GCA_030833305.1 Acidimicrobiales bacterium
CCAAAAAAGCCCCGGAGAAATCTCCGGGGCTTTTCATCAAGATTGAATCAACCCTAAGGGCTCGCTGCCTCACTATTTTGACCCGCAAGGAAACCAGCGCCGGCACCGATCGCACCACCCCGCCGATCAACACCCACAGCAACCAGCCGAGCGCGAACGCGCCGAGCACACCGGCGCCGATCAACACTTCGAGGTACCCGCTGTGCGCTTCGTAGAGATCTCGGCCGCGCTCCAACAACCTCACCCGTAATTCGTCGTCGAACCACACGGCCATAAATCCGTAGCCGCCCCACGGCCGATGCCACCACGACTCGAACAATTCGGCCCACAACTCGGTACGTCCAGAGAAGGAGGCCGAACGTCCGAACCACGAGTTGATCGTTCCTCGCCACACGATCAGGACGACCAAAACCACTGGAATCGAGAGTCCCACGCGGCGCAATCGACGACGCGCCCTCACATCACCTCGCGCCCACAACCACGCGAGAAGCACTGCGACGAATGCCCCGACCACCGCCACGAGCGGTGTGAGCGACCCAGTGCGCCACCACACGACGGCCGACATCACACCTGTCGCTCCCACGCCGAAGGCCAGCCATCCCCGCGTCCCTCGCCATAACAACATCACCGACGACAGCACCGCCAAGGCCGCTACCGGCCCGAGCGCATTGCGGTTGAAGTACCAGCCGACAAAGTTTCCATTTGGATCGACGGTGTAGTGCCAGTCGCGAACGTGCGCCCACAGGCTGCCAACGACACACACCGTCGTCGCCGTCCACACCGCCCAAGCGAAAGGACGAGTTGACATCGACGATGCCGCCAACCCGATCGCCAGCATTCCCAGGGCCATCAGACCAGCCTGTTCGATCGTGCGCTCCCACTGGATCGACCACATGGCGCTCGTTACGAGAACCGCGCAGAACACCAGAGACGACCACACAACCACACGTGCCTGCGACCACACCCTGCACCAGGCCGGCCACGCCCCCATCGCCACCAACAGATACAGGCCGCACCAGATCATCTGGATTCGCGTGTCGTCGATCGGATCTCCCGGCACGTCACCCATCTCGAGCCGTACCCGATACACCGGCGCTCGTGTCGCGCCGATCAGAGCCAACACCGTGGTTACCCAGACGACACGCTCCCGCACGGCTCCAGCGTCGCACAACCCCCGCCTTCGGCCGAGCCAGTACCCTGGCCACGGGCATGGATGCGCAACAGGAACCCACCGGCGACGCTTCGCTCGCCCCTGGCACCGAATGGCTCGTGAATCGAGTCGCCCCCCGCCTTCTGCCCTTATGGCGCCGTGGCTTCCGGGTGCTCTTCGTTCTCGACGCCGTCGTGCTCTATGCACTCATGGCGTCCATCAACCTCGTTCGTTTCGGTACCGACTGGCCCACCTATCCGTCTTCGCACTACTGGATCGGATTCGCCATCGCCACCGGTATCCACCTCACGGTTGGCTACTTCTCCGGCCTCTACGAACGTGAACCTCGGCTCGGCCAGCGGGCCTGGCTCCCCCGCGTCACCCTTGCGATGGCGATCGGTATCGGCGTGGAGGGTGTCGCGTTCGTGGTACTAGATCGTTATCTCATGCCGAGGTTCAACCTCGTTGCCTTGTTCGTTCTCGGATCGCTGGCTCTCGTGATCAACCGTCACCTCAGCCGATCGCTCAATCGCAAACGGCAAGGTCCACCACGTGTGGTTCTCGTCGGGTCACCCGACACCGCTCGTATCGTCACCGAACAGCTGAGCCACAGCGACCGGGCCGCTCGCGTGGTGGCCACACGCAGCGACACCGCCGACCTCGTCACCAGCGTGCACGACCACCAGGCCACCGATGTACTTCTGCTCGACGTCGACGCCTTCGGACACGTATTTCCGCAACCGCTCGGTGTGCTCGAAGACGAGGGCGTCGGCTTCCTGCAGCGCGTGGGCGCGCAGGAGACCCTTCTCGGCCTGCAGACGGTTCGCGAACTGGCCGGCATGCCCTTCGTTCGCCTGCGGTCGCACACGTTGCCGTCGCACAAGGTCAAGTTGAAGCGAGCCTTCGATCTTCTGATGCTCCTAGCTACATCCCCAGTCATCCTCGTTGTCATCGCACTTCTCGCTCTCTACGTGCGCGCTCGTGCCGGTGCGCCCGTGTTCTACCGGCAAACTCGTATCGGACGCGACGGCGTGCCGTTCACACTCGTCAAGTTTCGCACGATGCGCACCGACGCCGAGAGCACCGGTGCTGTGTTGGCCACCGACCACGACCCACGTGTCGTTCCCGGGCTCGCGTGGATGCGAAGCACACGGGCCGACGAGCTTCCGCAGCTCTGGAACGTGTTACGAGGTGATATGTCGTTGGTGGGTCCGAGACCCGAGCGGCCCGAATTCATCGCCGACATCGCACAACAAGTCCCGGGTTACGAGCGTCGCCACGAGTTGCGTCCTGGTCTCACCGGACTCGCTCAGGTGCAAGGCCGCTATCACACCGACGCTGCATTCAAGGTCGGTCACGACCTCCAGTACTTGGTGAACTGGTCTCTCGTGCTCGACGTGCAGATTCTCGTGCGCACCGTGTGGGTGGTGCTGGCCCGCCGTGTCTGACACGACCGATATGTGGCCGTCGGTGTCGGTGGTGATGCCAGTCCTCAACGAGGAACGCCATCTCGAGCACGCCGTGAGAGCCATCTTCGCCCAGGACTATCTCGGTGACGTGGAGGTGTGCCTCGCCCTCGGCCCGTCGACCGACGCCACGAACGACGTCGCAGCGCGTCTGCAGGCCAACGAACCTCGGCTGCGCACTGTCGCCAACCCCACGGGGAAGACACCGGCAGGACTGAATGCGGCGATCCGTGCCACGACTGGCGAAGTCATCGTACGCGTCGACGGACACAGCGTTCTCTCCCCCGGCTACATCACGCGTGCGGTCGAAACTTTGCGGCGAACGGGTGCCGCCAACGTGGGCGGCGTGCAGAAGGCCGTTGGCACCACACCGTTCGAAGAGGCGGTCGCCGCGGCCATGGCGAGTCCGTTCAGTATGGGTGGCGCCCGCTTCCACACCGGTGGCGCCGAAGGGCCGGTCGACACCGTGTACCTCGGCGTGTTCCAACGCACAGCGATCGAGCAGGTAGGACTTTTCGACGAGAAGCTCGTGCGTAATCAGGACTACGAGCTGAATATCCGCCTGCGAAAAGCAGGCCACACCGTGTGGTTCGACCCCAAACTCGAGGTCGAGTACCGCCCTCGATCCTCCCTACGAACTCTCGCTCGCCAATACGCCGAATACGGTGCCTGGAAACGTCACGTTCTCCGACTTCACCCCAAGTCCCTGAAACTGCGGCAGATCGTTCCGCCGATCACATTGATCGCACTCATGGTGTCGTCGGTCGCCGCACCATGGGTTCCGATCACGCTCGTCGTCCCGATCGTGTATGCCGGTGTGGTCGTGCTCGTATCGCTCACCACACCCAAACGGAATGCGTTCCGACTCATCGTCGTCTTCCCGACCATGCACATGAGTTGGGCCTGGGGTTTCCTGGCCCGAAAGCGCTGAAATTGTTCGTTACTGTGTGAGCATCATGACCGAAGCCGATCGGCGTTCACTCTCTTCGTGGCAGGCGATTCGCCAGATCCTCGGTCCGTTCCGGCGCCGCATCGCCGCGTTTGGATTCTCTTCCTTTCTCACCGGCCTTCTCGAAGCACTCTTCCTGGTGGTGGTCACCAAGAGTGCACTCGCCGTGGCCGATGGACAGACGCAGATCGGCTTGATCGGCGACCGTCAAGCTTCGATCGCAGAGGGTGCCCTCGTCGCTCTCGGCTTGCTCGCCGTGCGCCTTGGGACCGGCTTCGTGACAGTCCGTCTGCAAACCGGCCTGGCCTTTCGGGTGACATCGTCGTTACGTCGCAGCCTCGGAACAGCATTTCTCCGCACCTCGTGGGCCGCGCAAGCCCGACAGCCCCGCGGCATGCTGCAGCACCTCGTCGTGCAATTCCCGAGCACGATCGCGAGTCTTGTTCACCAATTGTCAGCTGCACTGGCCGGCGGACTCGGCCTGGCCTCACTTCTCCTCATCGCGCTCGTGATCGACCCGTTGGCCACACTCGTGGTGTTCGCCGCTCTCGTGATACTTGCCAGTTGTTTGTGGCCGATCCGACGTGCGGTGCGGCGTCGCGCTGAACAGGCCGTAGCGCGCCAAGTCGCCTTCGCCACCAACGTGTCGGAGGTGTCAGATCTCAGCCTCGAGATCCGTGCTCTCGGTGTGACGAGCGAGGCCTCCGACCATCTCGTCGAGCTGATCGACGACGAGGCACGCGCGCAGCGTCGGGTCGGGCAAGCGACCTACATGGTCACCCCGGTGTACACCACGCTCGCCTATGCAGCCGTTCTGGCCGGCGTTGTCGCTCTCGACGCCGCCGGACAAGGCAACCTCGACTCGATGGGTGCCGTCTTGCTCATCATGCTGAGGTCGCTCAGTTACGGCCAACAACTGCAACACGGGTCATCAGCACTCGCTCAGATGGCTCCGGTCGCCGAGAAACTCATCGAATACCGCGAGGAGTTCGATCGCGACCGAGAATCTGAGGGGACGACCAACATCGCGAAGATCGACCGGCTCGAACTCGACGGAGTCTCGTTCGCCTATCCCGATCACGAACCGGTGTTGTGCAACGTGTCGTTGAACATCGAGCGCGGCGATGTGATCGGAGTGGTTGGCCCGTCGGGTGCCGGCAAGACCACGCTCGTGCAACTCGTCCTCGGCCTCCTTCACCCGACCACCGGGCAAGTCAGCGTCGAAGGTCTCGCCCTCGCCGGAATCACTCACACCTCATGGCGTCGACTCGTCACCTACGTTCCGCAAGACACTCGTCTCATCGACGGCACCATCGCCGACAATGTACGATTTTCCCGACCTCATATTTCCGATGACGACGTTCGTGCCGCTTTGGCCGGCGCGAACCTCACCCTCGATGCCGACCGCTTCCCGCTCGGCATCGACACACCCCTCGGCGCGAGCGGCCATCAACTGTCCGGAGGACAGCGTCAACGCTTGTCGATTGCCCGCAGCCTGGTCACCCAGCCCTCGATCGTGGTGCTCGACGAGCCGACCTCGGCGCTCGACAGCGAATCCGAAGAGATCGTCACCGACACCTTGTCACGCCTGCGCGGCAACACTGCCGTGATCGTCGTGACCCACCGCGACAGCACACTGTCGGTGTGCGACCGCGTGATCGATGTACGCGACGGTGCCGTCGCCGAACGTCACTGACGCGCGCACCAGTCTTCGAGCAGGGCCACGAAGCGCGCTCCATCGGCATTCCAACTCAGCGATTCACGTACGTAGTTCCAGCCTCTCTGTCCATGGTCGGCGCGCAAGGCCGGGCTCGATTCATAGGCGAGAACCGCGTCAACCACATCGCTTACCGCATCAGGCCCAAACCACTCTCGGGTGACGACTCCAGCGCCACTCGTCTCGATCATTTCGACAGCAAGCGGTAGCGGCGTGGAGATGGCCGGCGTTCCCTGCGCCAGGTACTCGACGATCTTGGTGGGTCGAGAATGCACGTAGTTCGGATGATTGCCAAGCAGCGACAACCCGGCCACCGCCCCGCGCACCAGGGCCATGGCCTCGGGATTGGCGAGCGGTCCACGCCAGTCGACCACCCCACGCGCCACTGCGTCGTCGAGCATGGGTAGAACGTCGGCATCGGCCGGGCCGACGAGGACGAGACCTGGTCCGCCTCGTCGAGACAATTCCTCTCCCACCGCCACGAGGGTCGACACACCTCGTCCACGTGACAGTCGTCCGACGTACACGGCTCGCGGCGGGTAGTCGGCGGGCACTGGATCGTCGTCGACCCAAGAGCTGTTGGGAACCACCTGAGCCTTCGGGAAGGTAGCGCGATAGGAGTCTTCGGCCAGGATCAGGCGGAACCGGCGGTGCACCACCTGTTGGCCGAGCGACACCACGCGTCGTACCACGGGCCGCACCACCCCCGGGATCCAGCTGCGATCGGGTACCGACGCCACGAAGTCCTCGTGAACGTCCCACACCAATACCGCTCCGTGCCAACGGCCGATGCCGACGACCGGCAGCAGCTCCGGATCGTGCACGATGACCGCGTCGACAACTGGCGCGAAGCGCCGCACGACCCGCCGTGTTGCCCACCACGCTCCGAGACGACGGCGGTCGATGGCTCGTGGAACGACGACCCTCTCCAACCCGGGCGGATCGTTTCGACGAGCCTCGCCCGGATCGGGCGCCACGAGGGTGACCGTGTGACCGGCTTCGAGAAGTGACCTGATTTCGCGGTGCACGATGCGGGCGTCGTCCCCGCGGTGCGCACAAGTGACCACGAGGACGTTCATCACAGCCTTTCGACACGTGGACCGCGCACCGTCCCTCGTGTGTCGAGCAGGAACATCTGCGAAAGAGTCTCGCGGTCGTACGCACTGTGCGCCTGAAGGAGTACAGCGACATCACTCGCAGCAGTCGACCAGCCATCGACCATCTCGACCTCGACTCCGTCGACTTCGAATGACGACAAATACGGATCGTCGGCGATCACCCGAGCACCGCGGGCGCGCAATCCACGAATCACATCACGCGCCGGAGTTTCGCGGTCATCCGCGATGTCGGCCTTGTAGGTGAGGCCAAGCAACAGCACGGTTGCGCCGTCGACCGACATGCCCTCACGACTCAACATGTCGACGATCCGCAACACCACGTAGTCGGGCATACGGCTGCTGATCTCTTGCGCGAGTTCGACGAACCGAAACTCGTAGCCGAGCGTCTTCACGTGATGCGACAGATAGTTAGGGTCGATCGGGATGCAATGCCCACCGACTCCCGGCCCGGGGTAGAACGCCGCGAAACCGAACGGCTTGGTGCGCGCGGCGTCGATCACTTCCCAGAGATCGACGCCGAGCACGTGCGACAGCACGGCGAGCTCGTTCACGAGCGCGATGTTCACGTGCCGGTAGGTGTTCTCGAGCAGTTTGGCCATCTCAGCTTCCCGCGGTCCCGAAACGGGCACCACGGTCTCGACGAACTGCGAATAGAACGCCACCGCCCGTTCGGTACAGGCCGGTGTGAGCCCACCCACGATCTTGGGCGTGTTGTGAAGACCCCACGTCGGGTTCCCGGGATCGATGCGTTCGGGTGAGAACGCCAGGGCGAAGTCACGCCCGGCCACCAGTCCAGACTCCTCCAGGATCGACCGCACCGGGCCGTCGGTGGTGCCGGGATAGGTGGTGGATTCGAGGACCACCAGTTGGCCAGTGTGCAGGTGGTCGCGCACCATGCGACATGCTGATTCGACGGCCGACAGATCGGGGGCACGATCGCTGTCGAGTGGTGTGGGGACGCAGATCACCACGGTGTCGGCATCGGCCAGGCAGGCCGGATCGGTGGTGGCCCGAAAGCCACCGGCGAGCAATCGACCAACCGTCGCATCCGACACGTCGTCGACGTGGCTCACACCACTGTTCAATCCGTCGACCACGCGGGTGGACACGTCGAGCCCAATCGTCGCCACACCTCGTGACACGGCTTCGACGACGAGAGGCAAGCCCACGTATCCGAGGCCGATCACGACCAACCGACAAACGTCGGATGAACGCTCGTCGGAGTTCGCCATTGCGACGATCATAGGAGCCACCGGGCAACCCCACCCCCACTACGATGCTCACGTGG
>JAURHL010000088.1 GCA_030833305.1 Acidimicrobiales bacterium
CGACGGCGAGCCTTGTTCACGACATGTTCGACAGCCCCGGACAACCGCACCGGCTCGGGTAGCTCGGTGGCGTGACGGTCGGCCGCCACCGCCACTACTTCCTCGACAAGACTCGACAATTCGCTCGTGTCGCGATCGATGTCGGCGAGCACCTGCGAACGCATCGAGTCATCCATCGTGGGATGTCGCTTCAGCACGTCGACGTTCGTGCGAAGACTCGTGAGCGGTGTACGCAATTCGTGACCAGCATCTTCCACCAACCGTTGTTGTTGTTCTTTCGATCGCGACAAAGCCGCCAACATCTCGCTGAACGAACGTCCCAATCGACCCGCCTCGTCACGACCGGTCACCGGGGCATCGATGTCCAGTCGTCCCGTGGCGGCCACGTTCTCGGCGGCGATCGAGAGTCGACGCAGTCGGGAGGTGACACGGAGGGCGATGAGCCAACCGACCACGGCGGCCACCATCGCCACCAAGGTCGACAACAACACCGCTCGGGTGCGCAGGTCGTCCAACACGTTCTGGGTTTCGGCCAGATCACGACCCACGCGCACGACACCGATGGGTGTGGCGAACGAACGAAGACGGTACTCCGAGCCGTCGTCCGCTCGTTCGGTCGACAACCACGGCTCCCCGTCTCCACCGACGAGTGCGATCACGTCCTCGGTCACCGGAAGGTCGACTCCCTCGGTGGCGGCCACGACATCCCCCGACGGTTCCACCAACTGCACGACGAATTGCTCGATCCCGAGCGGCCGCTCGGGGATGGAGAGGCGCAGATTGTCGAACGAACCGGGTCGATCACCACGACCACCACCACGTCGATCGAGAAAGCCGTTGGTCGCGTTCACCAGCGATCGATCGATCTCGGTCATCAATCGCGATTGCGTCGACTGGTACGACAACAAGCCGACCACGCCGGTACCGAGAGCGGCGATCACCGCCAAGGCGAGCGTGAGTTTCCAACGCAGACTCATGAGGACACGACCCGCGCCGTGTAGCCCACTCCGCGCACCGTGTGGATCAGTCGCGCGTGACCGTCGAGGTCGATCTTGCGGCGGATGTACCCGATGTAGACCGCGAGATTCTTCGATTCCGGACCGAAGTCGTATCCCCAGATGCGGTCGTAGATGGTGGAGTGGTCGAGCACGATGCCACTGTTGCGAACGAGAAGTTCGAGGAGATCGAACTCCGTCTTCGACATCTCCACTTCCTGCGCACCACGGAACACGCGGCGCGCGGCGGTGTCGATGCGCAGATCGTCCAGCACGAGATCATCGTGCGCCACGTCGTCGACCACCGGATTCGTGCGTCGGAGCAGAGCGCGCAAACGAGCCAGCAACTCCTCGAGGGCGAACGGTTTCGGGAGGTAGTCGTCGGCCCCGGCGTCGAGACCCTGAACACGATCGGAGGTCTCCGCCCGCGCGGTGAGCATCAGGATCGGAATCCGATTCTTCTCCGAACGCAGCACGCGACACACCGTGAGGCCGTCGATGACGGGCATCATCAGGTCCAGTACGAGAGCGTCGTGTTCGTCGACACGAAGCATCTCGAGTGCCTTGCCACCATCGTTGACCGACGACACCGAGTAACCCTCGAGGGTGAGAGCGCGAACGAGCGATTCACGCACCGCCTTGTCGTCGTCGGCCACGAGCACCCGGTTCGCCATGGGGAGAGTCTGCCCGACTCGAGGTAAGAGTCGGGTGAGAAGGGTGCAACGAGTACCGTGATCGGGTGGAGTTCGACACGGTGAAACGGTTCGCGCACCTGCTGTCGATCGCTCTCGCATCGGTCGTCGTCGGGACCATCGGCGGCCTCGGATCGTGGGCTCTCTTCGAGGCTCTCGATCACGCGACCTCCACCCGTCTCGATCATGACTGGCTGGTGTGGCTGTTGCCGATCGCCGCCGGCATCCTCGGTTTCGCGTATTGGAAGTTCGGAGGTGCGGCCAATCGTGGCACCTCGATCGTGATCGCCAACGCGAACGGGGGCGACGACACGACCCCGGTCGAACCCGTTCCCGTCCGCATGGCCCCGATGATCTTCGGCGCCACCTACATCGCCCAACTCACCGGGGCTTCCGTCGGACGCGAGGGAGCCGCGTTGCAGATCAGCGGTTCGGTCACCTCGCTTCTCGCTCGACCGTTGCGCCTGAACGACGGTGACCGGCGTTTGCTGATGACCGCCGCCATGGCCGGAGCCTTCGGCGGAGCGTTCGGTGTTCCGCTGGCGGGCGCGATCTTCGGAATCGAGGTGCAACGCACCGGACGACCTCGTTACGAGGGGATCATTCCGGCTCTGATCGCTTCGGTCACCGCCGACTTCGTCGTGGAAGGGCTCGGACGTTCCACCCCCATCGCCAACCTGAACATCGACGTCGATTGGTGGGTGGCGACGCGTTTGTCGATTCTCGGGGTCGTGGCCGGACTCGCCGCACGACTCTTCATCGCGATGCTGCGGACCGTGAAGAACGTCGCCGACCGCACCGTGGCCCTCGCGCCGTTGCGGCCGGTGGTGGGTGGACTGGCCACTTTGGCTCTGATGCTGCTGTTCGGACGGGATTACCTGGGCCTTTCGTTGCCGCTGGTCGACCACGCTCTCTCCGGTGATCTCGCCGAGTGGTGGGACCCGCTGTTGAAGATCCTCTTCACCGCCGTCGCGCTCGGCTGCGGTATCCCCGGCGGTGAGGTGACGCCGTTGTTCGTCGTCGGAGCGACGCTCGGCTCGGTGATGTCGGCCCCGCTCGGTTTGCCTCCCGCGATCACCGCGGCGGTGTGCCTGGGTGCGGTGTTCGGCGCCGCATCGAACACACCCGTCGCCTGCACCATCCTGGTGATCGAGTTGTTCGGTGCGCACATGGCGATCCCGGCCGCCATCGTCGGTGTGGTCGCCTACGCCGTGTCACCACGCGAGGGCATCTACTCGGGTCAACGGCCCGGATTCACCAAGGACCTTCGTGATCCGAAGCGCCGGGCCAACGCAGAACCACCACGTCACGCGTGAAGTCCGGCGGATTCGCACGCAACCATTCCGCCAACTCGTCGTCACGATCGGACGTGAGGCACAGACGTCGACGGGCCGATCGCACGAGCAACGCCGGGTCCTCGGCGTGTCGCGACATCGCCGGTCGGGGCACCTCGAACACCTCGGGCTCGATGCCCAGGGCGTTCAGCACCGCCACCGCGTCGTCCGACGTGGGGCCGAGGGGCCGATCGACGTTCCAGAAATGTTTCCACGCGGCGTTCCACGCCGACATCGGATGACGTCGCGGCAACACCGCGACCACACCCAAGCGCGCCATGGCGGTCAGAGCCACGACGAAGGGTTCCAGATCGGGAACGTTGAAGAAGACGTGATGGCACACCACCACGTCGACCCGCTCGAGCGGCGATCCCGCCATCTCGGCCGCGATCGCCACGTCGGGCCAGCGTCCTTCGATCTCGCGATGGCCGACACCCAGACTCTGCGCCGCGGCCGCGAATTGATCGAGCATGGCCCGACTCGCATCCACACCGATGATGCGATCCGCCCGTGGGAACAGGGGAAGCGACGAGCGTCCCCCGCCACAACCGACGTCGAGCACGGATCCCCCGTCGACGGGCAACAGTTCCCGTGCCAGCTCGAAGATGGGGTTGCTCGGATCGGCCGTGTCGTCCATGGCGAAGGTGGCCGGGTCGTGCGACCACGGTGGAACCTCGCCCCGTGCCACGATCTCGTCGGGGATGGCCCACGACGCGAGCATCTCGGCCCAACGTTGGCCGGCCGCGGTGAGAGCGACGGTGTCGGACACGTTCAGCGATTCGGTACTCGGACCGGCAACTCGCGCGGTCCGCGAATCTGACCGACGCTCCACACCACGTCATCGACCGTGCCGTCCAGTTCGAAATCGGGGAAACGGGCGATGAACTCCTCCACCGCCACCCGCAACTCGAGGCGCGCGAGGTTCGAACCGAGACAACGGTGGATCCCGAGTCCGAAGGCCGCGTGACGATTCTCCTGTCGGTCGATGAGCACCTTGTCGGCGTCGGCGAACTCGGCGGGATCGAGGTTGGCCGCCGGGAACGGCAACAACACCCACTCGTCCTTCTTCATGGGGCAGCCGTGGAAGTCGTGATCCTTGGCCACCAATCGCGCCATCGTCACGGGGGCATAAGCACGCAGGAACTCCTCGATGGCGGTGGTCATCAGGCTCGGGTCGGCCACGAGACGTCGACGATCGTCGGCGTGCGTGGCCAGGTGCCAGATGCTGGAACCGATGGCACTCCACGTGGTGTCGATTCCGGCCACCAACAACAGCAGGATCACGCCCCCCACCATGTTGTCGGGCAACTTCTCGCCGTACATCTCGACGTCCATGAGGTACGACGTGAGGTCGTCGCGCGGGTTGGCGCGGTGATCCTCGATCTGGGCCAGTAGGTACGCGTCGATGCGCTCGAACGAACGGATGCGCTCCTCGGGTTCGCCGTTGATGCTCTCGAGGATGTCGTGCACGAACCCGCGGAAGATGTCGTCGTCCTCGAGCGGGAAGCCGAGCATGCGCGAGATGACGTTCACGGGAATGTGTTGCGCGTAATCGAGGGCCGCGTCGACGGGCTCACCGGCCGCGATCTTGGCTTCCATCGCGTCGAGTAGCGAGTGACACAGGATGCGAACCTCGTCTTCCCATTCGGCGATCTTCTTGGGCGAGAACGGCGGCAACAACAGACGTCGCGCGTCGTGGTGGAACGGCGGATCGCTGGTGATGGGCGGTGCGCCACCGATGGGAGCCGGATCATCGGGAACGACGGTGCTCACCACCACCGCGCGGCTGGTGAAGTTCTCGGTGTCGTAGGCGATCTCACGAACGGTCTCGTGCGTGACGGGCAACCACGTTCCGCCGTAGCGGTCGCTGTGCGCCACCGGGCACGTGTCGCGTAGTTCGCCCCAGATGGCGTGGGCGTTGCGGTTGTACGCCGGGTCGGCGTGGTCGAAGTCGGTGGCCCAATCGGTGACGGGGCCGTAGATCGAGACGGGGGGTTCGTACACGGTCATGGGATGGCGCTTCTCACTCGGAAAGGGTGATGGCGAACTCGGGACAGTTGGCCACGGCCAACTTCGCCCGTTCCACCAGATCGGGGCTCACGGTTCCGTCGCCGATCACCACGGCGTTTCCGTAGTCGTCGACATCGAACAATTCGGGAGCGAGGGCGTAACAACGATTGTGACCTTGGCACTTCTCGGCATCGACGTGAATTCGCATGAAATCACCCTACCCCTGTGTCGCGTGGAGTTGAATTTGGGGCGTGCCCCCCGCGAAAGCCGTCGTGACGAATGCTCCCCTGGTCATCCTGCTCCCGCCGTCGGAGGGCAAGGCCGGTGGTGGCGGAAAGCCCGGCTGGCGACCGGGCAGTGGCGAATTCGGACGGGCCTTCACGCGCCAACGCTCCGAGCTGTTGGCGGCCCTCGACGCGATCGGTGGCGGTGACGCGAAATTGCTCGGCGTGCAGGGCGCGCACCTGGCCCGGGCGCAGGCCGCCAACCGCGCGCTCGTGGGAGCGCCCACGCTCCCGGCGCACGAGCGTTACACGGGTGTGGTGTGGGGACATCTGTCGCCCGACACCTTGTCGGCCAAAGCGTGCACCCGTGCCGTTGATTCGGTCGTCGTGGTGTCGGGACTGCTCGGGTTGGTGGGCTTCGACGATCCGGTGCCCGACTACCGCGTGAAGATGGGTGCGTCACTGAAGCCCATGGGCAAGTTGTCGACGTGGTGGCGCGATCCGTTGTCGACGACGTTGAACGACTGGGCCGACGGCCGAGTGGTGATCGACTTGTTACCGAACGAACATCGGGCGGCGTGGACACCTGGCGACTCGATGCGCGAGCACGTGGTGGTGAGTTTCATCGAGAAGTCGGGCAAGGTGGCCGGACACGATGCCAAGGCGGCCAAAGGAATGTTGGCGCGCCATCTGCTGGAATCGAAAGGGCCGCCCGGTGAGGCCTTGCGGGCCTGGAAACACCCGCGCTTCCGTCTCGGGATCAGTGAAGCTTCTCGCGAAAGAAGCTGATCACCCGCTGCACACTCGGCTCGTCGCGCTGCTCGGTCAGCACCGAATGGTCGGTCTTCTTCGACGACGGTAATTCGATGGCGATGAACGCGTCGCCCAGTAGTTCGCGCAGGGAATCGAAGCGGGTGCCGACCAATCGGTCACCGGTGAATCGCAGACCCAACACCTGACACCCTTCGTCGGCCCGGCGCTTCACCACCAGTGCATCGTCGGGCGAGAGATTCAGATCGGCCGCGCGCTTGGCCCCCACCGGAAACGGCAACGACGGCTGGCTCAGTACCGGGGCGAGCATGTGATCGTCGAGCATCATTCCAAGCGCAAACCCACCGCTGAAGCACATGCCCACGGCACCGATGCCCCGGCCGCCGATCTCCTGATGCAGCGAGCGCCCCAGCGCGCGCAACCAACCGATGATCGGCGAGGTTTTGTTCCGGGCCATCGCGGTGAACTCCTTGGAAACGCACACCTTGACCAACGACGACATCGCGTATCCGTTCGACATCTCCTGGCCCGGTGTGCCCACCAAGTCGGGCATCACGACGGTGAAGCCCGCCGACACCACGTCTTCGGCGAAGGCCGCCACTTTCGGGGTGATGCCGGGCACCTCGTGCACGACCACCACCAGTGGTCCCGAACCCTTGCGATAGGTGTCGTGGGTGATGCCCGCCGCGGTGAAGGACCCTTTGGTCCATCCGTCCAAGACGTTCGTGCTCATGTCAGGCTCCTCGCCGCTTCCAGGGCCCGTTGAACCAGGCCTTCGGTTCCCATCTTCATGGTGGACAGGTCGATCCCCTCTTGCCGGCCCATCGCGCCGTGCAGATACCGGGCGTAGACACCTTCGCTGATGACCGCCAGGCGCCAACACGAGAACGCGACGTAGTAGTCGACGGCCGACACGTCGCGACCGGTGTTGCCGGCGTATCGCTCGACCAGATCCCGATAGGGAGGGAAGCCGCCCGCCGGGGTGGGGTCGTTGGCCCGCAGAGCGTTCGACGGGCCGTCGCTCCAGTACACACCGAGATATCCGAGGTCCGCGAGCGGATCGCCCAACGTGCACAGTTCCCAGTCGAGCACCGCCGCGATGCGACCGGACGACACATCGGTGAGACAGTTGCCGAAGCGGAAGTCACCGTGCGCGATCACGACTCCTTGTTGACGGGGAAGATGGGCACTCAACCGTCGCACCACCTCGTCGATCTCGGGAAGGTCCCGCGTCTTGGAGTTCTCCCATTGCGTGCTCCACCGCTTCAGCTGGCGTTCGATGTAGCCATCGCGACGCGCCAGATCACCGAGTCCGACGTCGTCCACGTCGACGGCGTGCAGGTCGGCCAGGACGTCGATGAGATGGTGCGCCGCGGCCGGCCGTAGCTCGGTGGGGAGTGCCGCGGCCTTGTCGGCGCTGTCGAGTACCACGCCGTCCACGAAACCCATCACGTAGAAGTTGGCACCGTTCACGCTCTCGTCGGTGCACAGGCCCAACGCTCGGGGCACGGGAACCGTGGTGGAGCCGACGGCGGCGATGATGCGGAACTCGCGCGCCATGTCGTGGGCCGTGGCCAACAC
>JAURHL010000089.1 GCA_030833305.1 Acidimicrobiales bacterium
GAGGAGGCTCACGCGCGTGGTTACTCCGGGCTGAGCACGCATTCGAACTTCGCGGAGGATTACAACATCCTGCAGACCACACGCGACGAGTACGTCATCGGAGACATTCGACGCGCGCTCGAGGGTGCCGGGATTCCGGTGGAGTTCTCCAAGGGCGAAGCCGGTCGCGGTCAGCACGAGATCAACCTGTCGTATTCGACCGCGCTCGAGATGGCCGATCGCAATCACATCTACAAGAACGCCGCCAAGGAGATCGCCGCCACTCACGGACGTTCGGTCACCTTCATGGCCAAGCCGTCCATGTCCGATGTCGGCTCGTCGTGTCACGTTCACGCCAGTCTGTGGTCGCTCGACGGAGCGACGGCGTTGTTCGCGGACCACCACGGCGAGCACGGCGCGAGCGAGCTGTTCCGTCGATTCGTGGCCGGTCAGATCGCCACCGCCCGCGACTTCTCGTTGCTGTGGGGGCCGACCGTCAACAGCTACCGACGGTTCAAGCCCGGTTCCTGGGCGCCGACGGGGGTGGGTTGGGGCATCGACAACCGCACCGTGGGCTTCCGCAAAGTGGGCCACGGTTCGTCGACCCGCGTGGAGAATCGCATCCCGGGGGCCGACGCGGTGAGCTATCTGGTGTTCGCGGGCACGATCGCCGGGGGCCTGTATGGGATCAGGCACGAACTGGACCCCGGCGCGCCGTTCGAAGGCAACGGGTACGAGGACCGCAACGTCGGGCGCATTCCGTGGAACCTTCCCGACGCCATCGAGTTGTGGCGACACAGTGCCATCGCGCGGGAATGCTTCGGAGACGAAGTGCACCACTGGATCCTGCGTTCGGCCGAGGCCGAGTGGGAAGACTTCAACGACACCGTCACCGACTGGGAACTGAAGCGTTACTTCGAGCGCATCTGAACCGTGGCGATCACCGGCAGGTGATCCGATCGTCGCGTCCATGACTCATCGGGATCGGGAACCTCCGCCCGCACGACCGCCCAGTGGCGAGGCACGAGAACGTGGTCGAGTCGTTGATGCGGTGTCGGTGTCGGATTGGTGAGACCGTTGCGTGAACGCGCGGTCGTCGCCGTCCACGCGTCGTGCAACAATTCGCCCGCGAGCGCGTCGACCACGGCGGGCTCACGATGGTCGTTCAGGTCGCCTACCACCACGGCGGGTGAGTCGTGTCGGTGAAGGTGTCGGTGATTCTCGTGGTCGCACTGGTGCACCAGACCCCCGCGAATCAACCCATGCAGTTGGTGAGCCTGACGAACGCGCTCATCGGCGTCATCGCCGGAAGCCAGATGTGTGTCGACGAATTCGAAGCAACCATCGGGGTGTTCGATCGTGGCCCACGTCGCGACCCGACGCCGGTAGTCCGAACGCGGCCGGGGTCCGCCCAATTCGGCGTCACCGTCGTGGAGGACGGGCCAGCGCGAGAGGATCGCCAGGCCTTCGGCGAAGCGGGGGAGGAGTCGCGAGTAGCCGTTGTGTTTGAACGTCCAGATGCAGTGCAGTCCGAGAGCCTCCGAGAGGTGGCGGGCTTGGTGTCGGCGCACCTCTTGAAGCCCGATCACGTCGACGTCTAGAGCGTCGATGGTCGCGGCGAGATCGTCGAGGTCCGGGCGCATGGCACCGTGAATGTTCCACGTCGCGACTCGCAACTCGGAACGATGGTCGATCATGCACTTAGTCTTGCCGGTCGCCCGGGAAGTAGCGTGCACGACCGAGCACGAGGAGCATCATGGGACGTTTGACGGGGAAGGTGGCGTTGATCACGGGCGGGTCGTCCGGGCTCGGCCGAGTCGGAGCGGAGCTCTTCGCCCGCGAGGGTGCCATGGTTGTCGTGGCCGACGTGGTCGACGGCGACGACGTGGTGGACGCGATCGACGCGGCCGGTGGTGAGGCCACGTTCGTGCGGTGCGACGTGAGCGACGAATCCTCGGTGGAGGCCGCGGTGGCACATGCCGTGGAAACTTTCGGCGGGTTGCACGTGCTGTACAACAACGCGGGCGTGATGCTCAGCGAGGACGACGGCCCCACCAACACCTCGGTGGACACCTACCAACGCACCATGGACATCAACGTGAAGGGCGTTCTGCTCGGATGTCGCTATGCGATCCCGGCGATGCTCGATTCCGGTGGCGGATCCATCGTGAACGTGGCCAGTTTCGTGGCTCACATGGGTGCCGCCACGCCGCAGGTGGCCTACACGGCATCCAAAGGTGCGGTTCTGGCGATGACCCGCGAGATCGCCGTGATTTACGCCCGACGAGGCATTCGGGCCAATTCGCTGTGTCCCGGTCCGATCATGACGCCGATGTTGGCCAAGTTCCTCAGCGACGATGCGAAGCGAAATCGCCGGCTCGTGCACATCCCGATGGGGCGTTTCGGTGACCCGATCGAGATCGCCAACGGAGCGTTGTTCCTGGCGTCCGACGAGAGCAGTTGGATGACGGGTCAGTCGCTCATCATCGACGGTGGAATCACCGCCGCGTACGTCACCCCGGAGTGACGATCTAGGACAGGATCACCGGCCCGTTGGCGGTGAGGATCTCGACGTTGATCGCGGCGTGGTCCGCGTAGTTGAGCGAGATCATCGACTCCTCGTCGCCCAGCACCGATTCGTCGCTCACCGCCGAGAGCATCATGTCGATGGACCGTGGTTGGGGATGATGCAGGTCGAGGCGGACCAAGGTGCCGCCCACTTGGAGTCCGTGGGTGGGGTGCTCGGTGCGACCCCAATCGATGAAGAACGGCAAGACCCCGTTCTCGGGCAGAGCACCCAAGGTCAACGTCCATTCGATCAACACTCCATCGAGGCGTTGACGACTCATGGGCAAGATGTCACCGGGATCGAAGCCGGCCTCGCGCGCGGCGATCACGATCTCGGGCAACGGTCGGCGTGGTGCCGCGCACCAGGCGACGAGGGTGGCGCGTTCGAGGGTGTCCACCCCGAACGGACGGGGGAAATCGGGTGCCGGCTGCGCGGGGTCGGGGCCGACGATCTCCAGATAGGTGCGCTCGCCCAGACCGAGCAGAGCATTGAAGGTTCCGAGGCCCACGTGAGCGCCGCCTGGTTGAGGGGCGACCCCGAATCGGGCCTCGATGTCGGCCACGGTTCCCGCCAGGTCGGGGGTGGCGTACACCAGGTGGTCGATGTGCAGGTGCTTGCTCATGATCAGTTGTCCATGTTGGCACCTCCGCGCCTGCCAAACTCGTGATCGTGCCCGAAACCTCTCGTCCCGCCCCCGAAGACGCCACCGGCCCCATCCCCGTGATCGGAACCGGTCCGCGCGTCGCGTTTCTCGGTCTCGGTGTCATGGGAGCGCCCATGGCCGGACATCTGTCGAAAGCGGACTATCGCATCACGGTGTACAACCGCACGGCGAAGAAGGCTCTGGCGTGGGTGGCCCTGCATCGTGGTCTGGCCAAGCCGACGCCGGTGGAAGCGGTGGAGGACGCCGAGGTTGTGATGCTTTGCGTGGGCAACGACGACGACGTGCGCAGCGTGGTGCTCGGTCCGAACGGGGCGTTGGCCGGCATGAAGCCCGGTTCGATCCTCGTCGATCACACCACGGCCTCGGCCGACGTGGCCCGTGAGATCGCCGCCGCCTGCGCCGAGCGCGGGGTCGGTTTCGTCGACGCACCGGTGTCGGGTGGTCAGGCCGGTGCACAGAACGGCGCGCTCACCGTGATGTGCGGTTGCGACGACCCGGCGGTGTTCGAGAAAGTCAAGGTGGTCATCGCTCCCTACTCGCGCGCGTGCGAATTGTTGGGCGGTGTGGGCTCGGGGCAGTTGGCCAAGATGGTGAACCAGATCTGCATCGCCGGGGTGGTGCAAGGGTTGGCCGAGGGCATCAACTTCGCCCAGCGAGCCGGACTCGACGTGGAGAAGTTGGTAGGTGTCATCGGCAAGGGTGCGGCTCAGAGCTGGCAAATGGACAATCGCGCCGGCACGATGGCCAAGGGCGAGTTCGAGTTCGGATTCGCCGTGGAATGGATGCGCAAGGATCTGGGCATCTGCCTCGACGAAGCGCAGCGGAACGGTGCCCGCCTGCCGATGACCGCGCTCGTGGATCAGTTCTACGCGCAGGTGATGGCCCGTGGTGGGCGTCGCTGGGACACCAGCAGCCTCGTCCACCTGCTCCAGAACGATTGACGGGACATCTCCATCCCGTTCGTTCGAAGGCCAGCATCTAGTCTGAGGTCGGAACGGGGGTTCTCATGAGCACGGAGACACGCGAAGAATCGGGAGGCGCGCCGGTGAACACGCCGCGTCGCCGTCTGTTGCAGATGGCCGAGCGCACGATCGCTCACAACAAGGCCGGCACCACGCACCTCACCGAGTCGACCTCCACCATCCCGGTCTCCAACTACTTCGACCCCGAGCGTTGGCGTCGCGAGGTGGACCTGATCTTCAAGCGCGTGCCGCTGTTGTTGGCCACCAGCGCCGAGATCAAGCAGGCCAACACCTACAAGGCCATCGAGGTGGCCGGAATGCCGGTCCTGATCGTGCGTGGCGCCGACGGCTTGGTGCGGGCCTTCGTCAACATGTGCAGTCATCGCGGTGCGATGTTGGTGGACGAGGGCGTGGGCGAAGCCCGACGTTTCGCCTGTCCGTATCACAACTGGGTCTACGACCAACAGGGTGATCTGGTCGGAATGTTCAAGCCGGACGACTTCGGCTCCGTCGACACGTCCTGCCTCGGCCTCACCAGCCTGCCGGTGACCGAGCGCGCGGGATTGGTGTGGGTCACCTTGAACCCCACGTCCACGCTCGACTCCGACGCGTTCTTCGCCGGGTACGACGAGCTGTTGGAGTTCTGCCACTTCGCCGACATGAACCATTTCGGTTCGCGCCGTCTGGTCGGTCCGAACTGGAAGGTGTCCTTCGACGGATACGTCGACTTCTACCACCTGCCGATTCTGCACAAGAACACTTTCGGTCCCGAGTTCCCGTGCGATGCGCTCTTCCATCGCGTCGGTCCGCACCAACGCGTCACCGGACCGCGCGGACACTGGGCGAAGTTGGAGAGTCGTCCGCAGGACGAATGGCCGGACTCCATCCTCACCGGTGGTGTCTGGAGCATCTTCCCGCACGCGTCAATCGCCGGCTTCGACGTGGAGGAACACAAGGTCTACCAAGTGGCGCGCATCTTCCCCGGCGCGAACCCCGAGGAGTCGATCACCTATCTGGACTTCATCTCCACCGCCCCCAAGACCCCCGAATTCGTGGAGCTGATCGACAAGCAGATCGCGTTCCTGGAGATGGTGGTGCGCGACGAGGATTACGCCACCGGATTGAAGATCCAGCGCACGGTGAAAACCGGCGCCAAGACCGAGTTCATCTTCGGTCGCAACGAGGGTGGCGCTCAGTACGTGCACGGTTGGTTGGACGAGATCCTGGCCACCGCGGACGCGGATCTCTCGGATTTGTTCCGGCGGGGCATCGACGTCGCCCGCATCGTGAACCCCTGACGTCGTGTCCGATCAGACGAACGACATCATGGAGGTGATGCGCACGTGCATCGCCATGCGTCATCTGCGAACCGACGAGGTGCCCGAGCAGATGATCGTCGACGTGGTGCGGGCGGCCACCTACGCGTCGAATCCCGGTAACAGTCAGAACTGGCGCTTCGTCGTGGTTCGTGATCGCGAACGCAAGGAACGCTTGGCCTCCCACGTGCGCAAGATGCTGGGTGCCCGATTCGTCGCCGGTCCGACGGGGGACGAGTCTCGCGACAAGATGATGGCGGGTGCGCGACGGTTGGTGGAGGGATTCGCCGACGTTCCGGTCTGGATCTTCGTGGTCGGCATCAACGCGTACCCGCCCCAGGCCCCGAACGAATCCTTCGTGTGGTCGACCGTCTATCCGGCCTCGCAGAACCTGGTGCTCGCCGCGCGCGCCATGGGACTGGGCACCACCTTCACGACGTTCCATCACGTGGCTCCCGACGAGTTCCGAGCCGAACTCGGTGTTCCGGACGACGCCCACATCGGTACGGCGATCGCTCTGGGCTTTCCCGAGAGGAAGTTCACCGCGGTCAATCGCAAGCCGGTGTCCGAGGTCATTCGTTGGGAGAGATATTCGTGAGAGGATCGTGGTCATGACCGGAGTCGGATTGTGCCTGCCCCAGTTGGGACCCCACGTGACGGTGGACGTGGTTGCCGAGTTCGCCCGACGAGCCGAGGCCCTCGGCTATTCGGGCCTGTGGGTGCAGGACCATTTCATGTACCCCTTGGCCCCGACACGTGGATACGGGGGCAAGGACGTGTTGCCACCGGCCCAGTACAAGTCGGTGTGGGCTCCCACCGAGATGTTGGCGTTCGTGGCCGGCATCACCTCGCGCGTGGTCCTGGGCACCAGCATCCTGGTCGCCGGCAATCACTGGCCGGTTCCGTTGGCGCAACGATTGGCCACCATCGATCAGATGTCGAAGGGCCGTCTGATCGTGGGGCTCGGAGTCGGTTGGAGCGCCGAGGAGCACGAGGCCTCGGGAACCGACATCACCGAGCGCGGTCGTCGAATGGACGACTTCATCCCCGCGTTGTTGGCCTGTTGGTCCGCGGACCCGGTGTCGCATTCGGGCGACTTCTTCCGGGTGCCCGAGTCGTGCGTCAACCCCAAGCCGTTCGGTGGTCGTCGTCCGAAGTTGTTGAGCGGCATGTGGTCCGCTCAAGGCCTCGAGCGCACCGCGAGATGGTTCGACGCCTGGAATCCGGCCGGACTTCCCGTCGGTCGGGTGCAGAAGATGGTGGCGGCCATGGACGCCCAACGGCCGGCCGGGACCCCGGGGCTCGAGGTGTACTACCGATCGTTCGTGCAGGCGCCCAGCGGGGTCGCTCCCACCGATGGTGACAACATGGCCGCGTTGGTGAACGACGCCGTGGCGGCGCGTGAGGCCGGCTTCGCCGACCTGTGCATCGAGCACAACTTCTGGTCCGAGATCCAGTCGCCCGAGGACTGGGTGTCGATTCCCGAGAAGTTCCTACCGGTACTCGAAGCGGCGCGGGGCTGACGTGAGGTCGCGCCGACTCGTCGTCATGCTCGGGGTGGTGTTCCTGTTCGGCTGTTCCACGTCGTCGAATTCCGGAGTCGCAACAACCACCAATAACCGACCGACGACGTCTGAGTCCGTCATCACGACGGCACCTACCGTATCCACCACCACGGTCGCTTCGGTCGCTCTTGCGCCGGAGTGTGGGATCTTCGTCGATGGAGTGTGTCCGGCCGGGGGAGTTGATCCGCGTTTGGTCTGCATCCCGAATTGCGACGGACTGGATCTGTCCGGGCTCGTGGCCTCGGGCCTGTCCGCTTGGGTGTCTTTCGAGAATGCCGATCTGACCGGAGCGGATTTCTCGGGAGCCTTCGTGGATGGATGGTCGATGCACCGCGCGAATCTGACCGGCGCGACATTCGTGGGGGCAAATCTGCTCAACGTGAACTTCCATCGCCAGGACATGATGCGGGCGAACTTCGCTCAGTCGACCATGTACCAAACGTACTTCTGCATGGTCGATCTGACCAACGCGGTGTTCGATGACGCGTTTCTGGAATCGGTGATTTTCGAGGCCTTCGAACTTGACGGTGCGAGTTTCGCCGGCGCGCGAAC
>JAURHL010000008.1 GCA_030833305.1 Acidimicrobiales bacterium
CGAGACCCAGGCGGCCGATCATCTCTCGCTCGGCGACCTCGACGGCTTCTACAAGCAGGCCCGCGCCAAGTTCGACGCCGACGACGCTTTCAAGGATCGGGCGCGTGCCCGCGTGGTGTTGCTGCAATCGGGCGACGCGGAAACGAGACGTCTGTGGAAGTTGCTCGTCGATCTCTCCACCAAGCACTTCAACGCGGTGTACTCGTTGCTCGGAATCCTCCTCACCGACGACGATCTGATGGGCGAGAGCGCCTACAACGATCTGCTGCCGCAGGTGATCACCCGTCTCGACGCACTGGGTCTGTTGCAGCAGTCCGACGGCGCCGACGTGGTGTTCCCGCCCGGCTACACCAATCGCGACGGCGATCCGTTGCCGTTGATCGTGCAGAAGGGACAGGGTGGGTTCAATTACGCCACCAGTGATCTGGCCTGTGTGATCGATCGTGTCGAGCGCATCGGCGCCGATCTTTTGTTGTACGTGGTGGGCGCGCCTCAGGCCCAGCACCTGAGCATGGTCTTCGACGTCGCGCGCATGGCGGGGTGGTTGAAGGATCCGGTGGAAGCCGTTCACGTGTCGTTCGGCAGCGTGCTGGGCTCCGATCGCAAGATGCTGAAGAGTCGCAGTGGCGACCCGCTGAAGTTCATCGACCTGGTCACCGAGGCGGTGGCGCGGGCCGACGAAGCCATCGCGGCCAAGAACCCCGATCTCCCGGTCGACGAGCGCGCCCGTGTCGCGCGGATGGTGGGCATCGGCGCCGTGAAGTACGCGGACCTCTCCACCGATCGCGTCCGTGACTACGTCTTCGATTGGGAGCGCATGTTGTCGTTCGACGGCAACACCGCGCCCTATCTGCAGTACGCGCACGCGCGCATCTGCAGCATCTTCCGGCGGGCGGGCATCGATCGCTCGACGGTCTCGTCGACCGCACTCGCGGTGGTCGAACCGCAGGAGCGCGACCTGGCCCTGAAAATCCTGGGTTTCGAGTCCGCGATTCTCGACACGCTCGAGCGCTACAGCCCGCATCGACTGTGTACGTACCTCTACGAACTCGCCACCACCTTCACCGCGTTCTACGAACACTGCCCGGTGTTGAAGGCCGACGACGATGCCGTCCGCACCAGCCGGCTGGCGCTGTGCGACCTCACGGCGCGCGTCATGAACCGCGGACTCGGCCTGCTGGGCATCGACGCTCCGGAGCAGATGTGAGCCCTCGCCCCGTCCCCATGGGCCTGATGCCCGACACGGCGCGGATCGAGTCCGACGGTTCGTTGAGCGTCGGCGGTTGTCGGGTCGACGAGTTGGCCGAACGCCATGGCACTCCCTTGTTCGTCTACGACGAGGCCCACGTGCGGGCCCGTTGTCGCGAGGCGGTGGGGGCGTTCGGAGTCGATCGGGTCGTGTACGCCAGCAAAGCGTTCAGTTGCGCCGCCATGGCGCGACTCGTCAGCGACGAGGGCCTTCTGCTCGACGTGGCCACCGGCGGTGAGTTGTTCGTGGCCGTGCACGGCGGGGTGCCGGCCGATCGATGCATCCTGCACGGCAACAACAAGAGCATCGCCGAATTGGAGATGGCGTTGACCGTCGGTGCCGACACCCAGGCGCGTCCCGGCGTGCGCCAGATCGTGGTCGACAGTTTCGACGAGATCGAACGACTCGAGCACCTGCGCTCGCGCGGTCTGCCCGTACCGCGGTTGATGATTCGCGTGACTCCCGGTGTTCACGCGCACACGCACGACTTCATCGCCACGGGTCAGGACGATTCGAAGTTCGGCTTCAACCTGGCCAACGGTGACGCGGCGCGCGCCATCGATCGCATCACGCGTGGTGGATGTGGCGAGTTGGTCGGACTTCATTGCCACATCGGTTCCAACGTGCTGCTCGTCGACAGCTTCGCCAAGGCCGCCGACGTGATGGCGCGTTTCGCCGCTCGCTTCGACTTGCCCGAACTCACCTTGGGCGGCGGACTCGGTGTGGCGTATACACATGACGAAGAAGCGCCGACCATCGGCTCGTGGGGGAGTGTGTTGCTCGACGCGTGTCGGGCCCTCGGCGTGCAAGCCGAGGTGTCGGTCGAGCCCGGTCGTTCCATCGTGGCGTCGTCGGCCATCACCGTGTACACGGTGGGCACCATCAAGCCGATTCCCGGCATCCGCACGTACGTCAGCGTCGACGGTGGCATGAGCGACAACCCACGCCCCGTCCTCTACGGCGGTGGCTACGAGGCCTTCGCGGTGGCCGACGTGGCGGCGACGCGCGACATGCCCGGTCGACTGGTGGGCAAGCATTGCGAGAGCGGCGACGTCCTCATCTTCGACGCCGATTTCCCGTCGTCGTTGAAGGTGGGCGATCTCATTGCCACTCCGGTTACTGGTGCCTACGGCCACTCCATGGCGAGCAATTACAACAAGGTCCCTCGACCGGCCGTGGTGTTCGTGGCCGATGGCGAGTCGCGCGTGGTGGTGCGACGTGAGACGTACGAGGACCTGGTTCGACTCGATCAGGTGTGAATCACGCTCCTGATCGAGCGCCGTGGACCCGCACCCGCCCGTAATCCCCGAGGTTTCGGGCGGGGATTCCCCTTAGCCTTGACCAGCGTGACAACGGTTGAATCCCAAGGCAAGGTCGTGCGCATCGGCGTGCTCGGCTGCGGCAACGTCGGTGCGGCCCTCATCAGCCTCATCGCCCAGCAGTCGAAGGGCATCGAAGCGCGAACCGGTGTTCGCCTGGAAGTGGTGCGCGTCGCCGTGCGCAACCTCTCGCGCGACCGCGAGATCTCGCTCGCCGACGGACTTCTCACGCGCGACGCCCACGCCGTCGTCAGCGACCCCAACGTCGATCTGGTGGTCGAGGTCATCGGTGGCATCGAGCCCGCGCGCGAACTCATCGCGACCGCACTGTCGCTCGGCAAGCCCGTCGTCACCGCCAACAAGGAACTGTTGGCCAACGTCGGTGTCGAACTGTTCGGCGCCGCCGACGCGGCCGGGGTCGACCTGCTCTTCGAGGCCGCGGTCGCCGGTGGAATCCCGGTCATCCGTGCTTTGCGCGAGAGTCTGCGCGGCGAGCCGGTGAGCCGCGTCATGGGCATCATCAACGGCACGACCAACTACATCCTCACCAAGATGACCGAGGAGGGCGCCGACTACGGAGTCGCGCTCGCCGAGGCACAACATCTCGGTTTCGCCGAGCGCGATCCAACGGCCGACGTCGAGGGTTTCGACGCCGGAGCCAAGGCCGCGATCCTGGCGTCCATCGCGTTCGGGGCCAAGGTGGTGGCCGGCGACGTGTATCACGAGGGAATCAGTCGTATCACCGCGGACGACATCGCCGTGGCCAAGCGCCTCGGGTACGTCGTGAAGTTGCTCGGTATCGCCGAGCGCGACGCGGCGTCCGGTGAGATCGCGGTGCGTGTTCATCCGGCGATGGTCCCGCTGAATCATCCGCTGGCCAGCGTGCGCGAGAGCTACAACGCGGTTTTCGTCGAGGGCGGAGCGGTGGGTTCGCTGATGTTCTACGGCCGCGGCGCCGGTGGGGGACCCACGGCCAGCGCGGTGCTCGGTGACGTGATCGACGCGGCCGTGAACCTGGCCAAGGGTACGCACGGAACCATCGGCACCTTCGCCAAGACCGTCGTACGACCGATCGACGAGACCAGCGCGGAGTATCTGCTGTCGATGGAAGTCTCCGACAAACCGGGTGTGCTGCACGCGGTCACCGGTGTGTTCGCCCGTCACGGCGTCAGCATTCGCGCCGCGGAACAAGAGGGCATTGGCGCCGATGCCCGCCTCGTGTTCATCACCCACGATGCCAAGGAGTCCGCGGTGCAAGCCACGGTGCGCGAACTGCGCGAGCTCGACGCGGTCAGTCGCGTCGGTGGGTTGTTGCGCGTGATCGGTTCCTGACGAGGCGATGACCGTGCGTTACGTCTCGACACGCGGGCAGGCGCCCGAACTCGGATTCGCCGACGTGTTGTTGGCCGGACTCGCCACCGATGGTGGTCTGTACGTGCCGTCGCAATGGCCGACCTTGCCGTCGTTGCCCACCGGCTCGTACGCCGATCTGGCCGCGGCCGTGATGGCCCCCTTCGTCGACGGTGAGATCGACGAGGTCGCCTTCGCGAACATGTGTCGTGACGCTTATTCCACGTTCCGTCACCCGGCCACCGTTCCCTTGGTGCAGATCGGACCCGACGAGTGGGTGATGGAGCTCTTCCACGGGCCCACGCTGGCGTTCAAGGACGTGGCCTTGCAGTTGGTCGGTCGACTCTTCGATCACGTTCTCTCGTCGCGCGGCGAGCGCGTGATGATCGTGGGTGCCACCAGTGGCGACACGGGCTCGGCGGCCATCGACGGTGTGAAGAGTTGCGACAACGTCGACATCGTGATCCTGTACCCGCAGGGTCGGGTCAGTGACGTTCAGCGTCGACAGATGACCACCGTCGACGCACCGAACGTGCACACCGTGGCCATCGACGGCACGTTCGACGATTGCCAGGACCTGGTGAAGGCCATGTTCAACGACGCCGCGTTCCGGGGCGACATGAACCTCTCCGCGGTGAACAGCATCAACTGGGCTCGAGTGATGGCCCAGGTCGTCTACTACGTGGCCGCGTCGGACGCGTTGGGGGACCAGCCACTGTCGTTCAGCGTTCCCACCGGAAACTTCGGCAACGTGTTGGCCGGCTGGATCGCCCGCGAGATGGGCGTTCCCGCGCACTCGCTCATCGTCGGCAGCAACACGAACGACATCCTCACGCGGTTCTTCGAATCGCAGGCGATGGTGGCCGACGGTGTGGTGCCCACTCTCAGCCCGTCGATGGACATCCAGGTGTCGTCGAACTTCGAGCGACTGTTGTTCGAGATGAACGATCGTGACGGGGGAGCGACCGCCGAGCAGATGGCCTTGTTCCGAACGAGTGGTCGCATGAGCGTGGAAGCCGATCAATACGCGAACTGGATCGAGCCGGTGTTCCGCGCCGCGCGCAGTGACGACGCCGACACGCTGGCCACCATGGACGCGGTGTACCGCGAATCCGGGATGCTGATCGACCCGCACACCGCGGTCGGGGTGTCGGCGGCGCGCCGTCAGCGCGAAGCCGGCGTGCCGGTGGTGACCATGGCCACGGCCCATCCGGCCAAGTTCCCCGACGCGGTGAAGAAGGCCACCGGTGTGCATCCCGCACTGCCCGAACATCTCTCTGACCTGCTGGAACGTCCGGAACGCACCACGCCGCTGCCGAACGATCTGGCCCGGGTGCAGGCCTTTGTGCGCTCGGTCGCTCGTCGCTGAAACAGTCGATTCGGCGGGGATACGTTGCCAACCACCCCCGCCGTGGCTATGGTCTGACTGTCTGGAATCCCAGACCGCACGAGTCTCCGCCTGGTGACAGAACCTGGGTTGGTCCGTGTGTGTTCCCCTCACTGGCGTTGGGATCGCCGGTGGTCGTGCCCTCACCGCACATCGCCGCATACCCCCGCCTGAAAGCAGGTTCTCGTGGCCGCAGACGCACTCGAAAAGTCGGTGCTCGAATCGAAGGACAAGGAGCAGTTGGTCGCCATCGCGACCGCGCTCGGCATCAAGGCCGGTCCTCGGGCGAAGAAGGAAGACATCATCACCAAGATCCTCGACACCGTCGGTGGACCCGGTGAGGCCGAGGCTCCGGCCGAGAAGCCCAAGCGGGGCCCGGGGCGACCGCCCAAGGCGCGCCCTGCCGAGGATGCGACGCCCGTGGAGACATCGGATGGCGAGTCCGCCGACGACAAGAAGGCTCCGGCTCCGGCAGCCGCACCAGCGGTGATCCTCGGACCCGACGGCGAGCCGTTGGCCGAATGGGAAGCCGAGTTGGTGCGCCAGGGCGTGTCCACCGTGGCCGACCTCACCGGCGGCGAGTCCGCACCGGCGGGCGAGCAGCGTCAACCGCGCGACGGAAACCGTGACGGCAACCGCGATCGCAACCGTGATCGCAACGGCGATCGCAACGGCAACGGCCAGCGCGACGGCAACCGTGACTCCAACAACCGTGACGGCAACCGTGATCGCTTCGAGGGTGAGGGACGCAATCGTCGTCGTCGCCGTCGGGGCAAGGGCGGCCGTGACGAGGGCCCGCAGGGCGAGGATCGTGACGGCAACTACGACCAGGGTGGCTACCAAGGTGGCGAGCCCGTGGTCCAGGAGTCGGTGCCGGTCGAGGGGTATCTCGACCTGCGCGACGAGGGCTACGGATTCCTGCGCGTGCGCGGGTTCCTGCCCAGCCGCGACGACGCCTACATCTCGGTGAAGCAGACCCGTCAGTACGGATTGCGCAAGGGTGATCACGTCACCGGAATCGCCCGCACGGCCGGCCGCAACGAGAAGAACCCGGCTCTGCTCGAGATCAACACCGTCAACGGTGGTTCGCCCGACAAGGCCAAGGATCGTCCGCGCTTCGAGGATCTCACCGCTCTGTTCCCCGACGAGAAGCTGCGTCTGGAGAGTCCGCTCGACCCGGGCAACATGACCGCGCGCATCATCGACCTCATCTCGCCGATCGGAAAGGGTCAGCGCGGCATCATCGTGTCGCCGCCCAAGGCCGGCAAGACCACCATCATGAAGGAGATCGCCACCGCGATCGAACGCAACAATCCGGAAGTGCAGTTGATGGTGTTGCTCATCGACGAGCGTCCCGAGGAAGTCACCGACATGCGCCGCACCGTGCGGGGCGAGGTGATTTCCAGCACCTTCGACCGTCCCTCCGAGGAGCACACGCACGTGGCCGAGTTGGCCATCGAGAAGGCCAAGCGCCAAGTCGAGATGGGTCGCGACGTGGTGGTCATCCTCGACGGCATCACCCGTCTCAGTCGCGCGTACAACCTCGCGGCGCCGGCCAGCGGTCGCATCCTGTCCGGTGGTATCGACGCCGGCGCGTTGTACCCGCCCAAGAAGTTCTTCGGAGCGGCCCGCAACGTGGAGGAGGGTGGCTCGCTCACCATCCTGGCCACCGCGCTGGTCGAGACGAACAGCCGCATGGACGAGGCCATCTTCGAGGAGTTCAAGGGAACGGGCAACATGGAGTTGCGCCTCGACCGTCGTCTGGCCGAGAAGCGCATCTATCCGGCCATCGACGTGGACGGATCCAGCACCCGCCACGAGGAGTTGTTGTTCGATCGCAAGCAGTTGCAGATGGTCTGGAAGCTGCGTCGTGTTCTGTCGGGTCTGGCGTCCGACGGCAACCCGGCACCCGGCCTCGAACTCTTGATCGACCGCCTGAAGCAGTTCAAGAACAACGACGATTTCCTGTCCGAGATCGGCAAAACCCCCACGATGTGACCCGGATCCCCCTCGTCGCCCGGCCGGGTGGCGTGGGGGAGGGTCGCAGGTACACTTTCCGAGCCCACGTGGCGCAGCACAGAGGACGAAGACACATGAAGGCCGAAATCCACCCGAACTACACCCTCACCACGGTGCGTTGCTCCTGTGGCAACACGTTCGAGACCCGCTCCACCCGTGGCGGCGACCTCAACATCGAACTCTGCAACGAATGCCACCCGTACTTCACGGGCAAGCAGAAGCTGGTCGACACCGGCGGACGCGTCGAGCGCTTCAACAAGCGTTACGGCCAGCGCAAGACCAAGTCCTGACGCGCCGGTTCCGGCTCGCGTCGAACACGTCGCTCTTGACGACATCTTGAGGGGCGTTGTCGTCGGTTTTTTCTCCATTGCCTTGTCGCCGTTCGGCCGTCCGAGAAGAATGGTTCGGTGATCTCGCCCGACGATCTGCGGTATCTGTTGCGTCGAACCGAGTTCGTTGCCCGTGCGAATCGTCTGAACGAACTCGCGGGCCGAACCCGCGAGCAGGCCGTCGACGACATCCTCGACTTCTCGCGCAATCCTGCCGACTCCGTCGATCCTCCTCGCACCATGCTGAACGACGGTCGATCCGTCATCTCGTTGCCGTCCTTGACGTTGTGGTGGATGGGACGCATGACGACGGTGCCACGACCGTTCCACGAGCGCCTCACCTTCTTCTGGCACGGTCATTTCACGAGTGAGTACGACAAGGTCTCTTCCGGAGACTGGATGTTGGCGCAGAATCGTCTGTATCGCTCCACCGCTATCGGTGGGTACCGCGAACTGGCACAAGCGATGGCCGTCACCCCGGCGATGTTGCGTTACCTCGACAACGCGAGGAATCTCAAGTCCAGCCCGAATCAGAACTTCGCCCGCGAATTGATGGAACTCTTCCTGCTCGGCATCGGCAGTTTCTCGGAATCCGATGTGGAGGCGATGGCTCGCGCTTGGACGGGTCACTCCATCGACGCCACGAGCAACCAATACGTTTTTCGTGCCTCGCAACACGACTACGGGAACAAGACCTTGTTCGGTGTGACTCGCGCCTGGGACGGCCCCGAGACGATCGACCACATCCTTCGCGACTCGGCGGAACTCCGACTGAAGGCCGCGCGTCTGATCGCCCGCAAGATGTGGGAGCACTTCGCCGGTCCGACGCCGAGCGTGGCGCTCGAAACCCATCTGGCCGGAGTGTTGATCGATTCCGGAATGAGCATTCGCGCGCTGGCACGAGCCATCTTGACGCACGACGATTTCTACTCGACGGCCACACGACGCGGTCTGGTGCGCACTCCGGTCGAAATGGTCGCGTCCACCGCGATCGTGGCCGGTGTCGACGTGTCGCGCCTGATGATTTCGGGACTCGAAGCCATGGGCCAGATTCCCTTCGAGCCACCCAATGTCTCGGGTTGGCGAAACAATTCCTATTGGATCAACACGAGTGCGTGGAACGCACGGCTGAATCTGGCCGGTGCGGCCGCCAGGATGATGAGGGAGTCGGGCGCTTTCAACGTGTTCGGTTCGTTGACCCCCGCCCAGTGCGTCGCCCGCGCGGCCGAGATCGCCGGGTGCGGACCGCTGTCGAACGCCACCACTTCGTCCTTGACCGCGTTGGTCGAAGCCGAACGTCGCCTCGCGTCACCCGGGGGTTCGACCGAGACGCAGTCGTTGTTGGCCGCTGTGCTCGCCAGTCCGGAGTTCAATCTTTCATGAGCATCCACGACCTGAACTCCACTCGGGCACTGGCACGCCTCTCGGTCGACGAGGGCTCATCGGACCCGTCATGGCTCACCCGTCGCCGATTCCTCCAAGCAGTCGCTCTTGGTGTCGGGACGCCGATCGTCTTCGGCGGCCTCGAGGCGGGTCTCGGCGGCCTCTTCGATCCCGGAGCGGCGAGTGCTCTCGACATCAGCCCGATCGGCGCCAACGACGGCATCGTCGTGCTCATCGGCATGTACGGAGGTAACGACGGCATCAACACCGTGGTTCCGTACGCCAATCCCGATTACGCGCGCCGTCGGGGAGGTTTGGCACTCGATCCGACGACGGTGTTGCCGCTCGATGCGCGCGTCGGTCTGCATCCCTCCTTGGTCGAGATCAAACGTCGGTTCGACATGGGCCAAGTCGCCGTGGTGCAAGGCGTCGGTTATCCGGCGTCCAGTCTCAGCCACTTCGCCTCGATGTATCAATGGATGCACGGCGGTTCGGGCTCGTCGACACCTGGAACGGGTTGGATCGGTCGGTGGCTCGATGAACTCGACGGCAACATTCTGCGTGCGGTGACCGTGGGCCAAACACTTCCGTTGCACCTGCTCGGTCGTCTGCATCGAGCCTCGACGGTCGGCTACAACTCGACGATGTTCGGAGCATCATCTGATCCGGCATATCGACGTCATTACGACGCGTTGCGACGTTTTTCGGCGTCGCCCTCGGATCGTGGTCCTCTCCACGACCAGATCGCGGGCACCATCGCGCAACAACTCGACCTTGCCGGAACAGTCAGCCCGCTCATCACGGCACCATTTCCCACGGGTGAATTGCCCGCCAAGATGGAGATGGCCGCCCGTTTGATCAACGCGAACATTGGTTGCCGAGTCCTGGATGTGGGCTTTGGTTCGTTCGACACTCACGCCAACGAGTTGGTCGACCACGGTCGCAAAATGACCGAGTTCGATGCGGCCATCACCCGTTTCTATTCCTCTCTCGATCCCGCGTTGGTGGGACGTGTCACCATCGTCACCTGGTCCGAGTTCGGGCGCACTCTCGCGGGTAACGCGTCGGGTGGCACCGATCACGGAACGGCCAGTTCGTTGTTCGTCATCGGCGGCAACGTTCGCGGTGGGTTGTACGGAGAGCAGCCGTCGATGGCGGGAACCGCGAACTGGGACCGTCCGGTGGCCACTCTCGACTACCGATCGGTGTACGCCAGTGTTCTGGACGGTTGGCTCGGCGGTGGATCGTCGACCATCCTCGGGGCCACGTACGAGAATCTCCGATTGTTCGGCGGTTCACCCACCGGAACATTCCCATCCCCGGGCCCCGTGGCCATCGCGAGCCCGGCGTCGTACGTCGGCATCGTGCCCCAACGCATCTTCGACTCTCGCAACGCGATCGGCACCGACCGCCGTCGCCGACTCGGTCCGGGCGAGCGAGTGACGATCGCCGTGGCCGGCGTCGGGGCGATCCCGGCCTCGGGTGTGGTGAGCGTGGCCGTGAACATCACCTCGACCGACGCCACGAGTGATTCCTACATCACGGCCTGGCCGTCGGATCGTCCGCAACCGGAGACGTCCAACCTGAACCCGCGTCCGGGTCGCACCGTGCCGAACTTCGCGCTCGTCACGCTGGCACCCAACGGGACGATCTCGTTGTTCAACGAGCGAGGTTCCGGACACGTGCTCGTCGACGCGGTCGGCTATTGCACCGCCTCCGGTGGCGCGGGGTTCGTTCCTCTGGCTCCGACGCGCATCATGGACACGCGATCGGGTGTCGGTGTCGCCAGTGGTCGGGTCGGTCCGGGTCGGGCGGTCGAACTCACCATCGCCGGTGTCGCGGGAGTGCCGTCTCGGGGTGCCGACGTGGCGGTGCTCAACATCACGGCGACCGCGGCCGACGAGGAATCCTTCGTCACCGTGTGGCCGACTGGTGCCTCGATGCCCGACGCGTCCACCCTCAACATGTCACGGGGTCGAACCGTGCCGAACCTCGTGTTTGCCCGTTTGGGTGAGGGTGGTCGTGTGAGTTTGTTCAACTCTCGCGGGTCCACTCACCTCATCGCCGACGTGCTGGGTTGCTTCTCCGGAGGCAGCTCGGTGAAGTTCGTGTCGGTCGAGCCCACACGAATTCTCGACACCCGTCGCAATCTGGGTGTGGTGGGTCCGGTCACGACACGGCCGTTCTCGATGGCGGTGCCCGGGCTTCCGGCCGGAATCACCGCACTCATGTTGAACGTCACCGCCACCGCCCCCACGGACGAGAGTTACGCCACCGTGTGGGCCTCGGGTCGCGCGCAGCCCGGCACCTCCAATCTGAACTATTCACGCGGTGACACCGTGGCCAACGCGGTGATCGTCGAGATCGGAACCGACGGTCGAATTCAGTTTGCCAACGCGTTCGGTTCGGTGCAGTTGATCGCCGACCTGGTCGGGTACTTCGTGTCCTGACGAGCGTCCGCTCGTATCCTGCTGGGGTGGCTGCACCCATGGATCCCGAGGTTCGCGCCCGGCTGCTCGGCCTCAAGCTTCATGCACTGGTGCGCGAGCACTTCGGCGACATGGAACCCGACGCGCAGGCCGGGCTGAGTGTCGGTGCCGCCTCCAGCCACGGTGACACCGCGTGGGTGCTCGTCGAGGAGCGCACCGAACGCGCTTTGGGCGTGGCTATGGCCTGGGCGTCCAAGCGCGGATCGAAGGTCGTTCACATCCTCGCCTCCGATCACACCGGAACGTTGGCTCGGCGCGCCACGCACTTCGTCACCGACCTGAAGGTGTGGAAAGTCGACGGCATCGCCATCGCGCCGTCGGTCCCTGATTCTTTGTCAGCCGAACCGGCTCCGTCGCCCGATCATCTGGTGTTCGTGGACACCATTCGGGAGAGTGGTGCCGACGTCGTGATCGAGCACGGAGTGGTCACGGGCGAGGTGGTGGGGCTGGAAGTGTGTCGGGTGGTCGACGATCCGGTCACCGGCGCGCAACGACTCGAGGTGGGAGTCGGCGAACACGATCGTGAGGCGTTCGCGATGATGCACGGCGACACGCCCACCACGGCGTCGTTGAAGCGCATCGTCGACGTCGTCGCGCGCCATCGCTCCACCGGAGCCGATCCGCATCCGTTGAATCGACTGGGTGCCGAACGCGCGTTGCGCCATCGCGTGATCGCCGATCCGGCCGCGATCGGAGCGTCGGAATTGCGCGCGGTGGCGTCGCCCACACCACGTCCGAATCTGAAGGACCCGATTCCGTGCGTGGCCGTGGGAACCACGAGTGCCGGCGCACCACTGGTCGCGGTCTTCTCCACGGGCATCGACCTCGACGTCGTTCCGTTCGCCGCCGACGCCCGCGCGTTTCACGAGCCGACGATCGGCGAACCCGCCGAACTCGTGATCGTCGTGCCGCTCCGCGACGTGTCACCGGTGACCGTGCGCATGGCCGATCTTCTGCTTCGTCCGGCGCGCATCATCGGTCTGTAAGCAGTCGAACCGGGCCTAGCCTGAGTCGGTATGCACGACCGATGGGACTCACTGCTCTCCGAGCACGTCACATTGGAGTCGTTGCTGTCCGACCCGGCCGTGTTGGGCGACCAGTCCCGGTTGCGCGAGGTCTCGCGTCGTTACAAGGAACTCACGCCGGTCGTCGAATGCATCCGCAACATCGAAGCGCGCACGTCCGACGCCGAGGCGGCCCGTGAGCTGATCGCGATGTCCGCCGACGCCACGGAACGCGAACAATTGAAGGCCGAGCGGGAATCGGCCGAGGCCGACGTGGCCCGGTTGGAGGAGGAGCTACGCATGTTGCTGCTTCCCAAGGATCCCAACGACGGTCGCCCGGTCATCATGGAGATTCGCGGCGCCGAAGGCGGCGAAGAGGCGAACCTCTTCGCCCGTGATCTGTACGAGATGTACCTCGGCTACGCGACGCGACGGGGTTGGAAGGTGGAGACGCTCTCGGTGGACCCCAGCGACCTCGGTGGGGTCAATCAGGCCACGTTCGTGGTGCGTGGTGACGACGCCTGGTCACGATTGAAGTTCGAGGGCGGACCGCACCGGGTCCAACGGGTGCCCGTCACCGAGAGTCAGGGACGAATCCACACGTCGTCGGCCACGGTGATGGTGTTGCCCGAGGCCGAAGAAGTCGACGTGCACATCGACGACAAGGACCTGCAGATCGACGTGTACCGCGCGAGCGGTCCCGGCGGGCAGTCGGTGAACACCACCGACTCGGCGGTGCGCATCACGCACCTCCCCACGGGTCTGGTGGTCACGATGCAGGACGAGCGCAGCCAGTTGCAGAACCGCGCACGGGCCATGACGGTGTTGCGGTCGCGTTTGTTGAAACTGGCCCAGGACGAGATGGACGCCAAGATGTCGGCCGAGCGTCGTTCGCAGGTGGGTGGCGGCGGTCGCGGAGAGAAGATCCGCACCTACAACTTCAAGGAGAACCGACTCACCGACCATCGCATCGGCTTCACGATCTATTCGCTCGGCGACGTGTTGGCCGGTGATCTCGACGGCGTCGTGGATGCGTTGGCCACCGACGAACGTTCGCGTCAATTGGCCGGCGATCGGGACTGATCTCGTGTCGGACGTCGAACGCCCGATCACCTGGCGCGAACTTCTCGCCGAGACCACGGCGGTGCTGGGCGAACGGCCCGCGGCGCGGTGGTTGTGCGAGACGGCGTGCGGATTGCACGGCGACGAATTCCTGGCCGCTCTCGACGAGGCGGCCACCGAGCGCATGGTGCGGCAGTTGGACGCCATGGTCGCGCGCCATCGATCGGGTGAGCCTCTCGCCTACGTGATGGGCAGCTGGTCGTTCCGCACCATCGACCTCATGGTCGATCGTCGCGTCCTGATTCCGCGACCGGAGACCGAGTGGGTGGCCCAGAAAGCCATCGAGATCGCCCGGGCGTGCGGGCCGACGCGTTTGTTGGCCGATCTCGGAACGGGTTCGGGGGCGATCGGCTTGTCGATGGCGGCCGAGTTGCCGTTGAGTGGCACGGAGGTGTGGCTCACCGACGCGTCGGTCGACGCTCTCGACGTCGCCCGGGCCAACGCGGCCGGACTCGGGCGATCGGCGGCCAACGTGCGCTTCGCCCACGGTTCGTGGCTCGCGGCGTTGCCCGACGAGTTGCGGGGTCGCTTCGACGTGATCGTCAGCAATCCTCCCTACATCGACATCGACGATTCCGAGGTGCAGCAGTCGGTGCGCGAATGGGAGCCGGCGTCGGCGTTGTTCGCTCCCTCCGGCGGATTGGGTGACATCGTCGCGATCGTCGCCGAGTCGCCGAAGTGGTTGCGCCCGGGCGGTTCGATCGTCCTGGAGATCGGGCATCGCCAGGGCGACGACGTGTCGCGGCTGTTGAACGACTCCGGCTTTCTCGACGTGCGGGTCCTACCGGATCTGGCCGGTCGACCGCGCGTGGCGCTCGGTCGAACCGTGCCGTCCTGAACGATCGCAACTAGGGTCGCCCCATGGCCAACAAGCGTTCCTCCATCAACATGACTCCCGCCGAGATCGACGCGTATCTCGAGGAGCAGAAGGTTCTCAACATCGCGTCCATCGGACCGACCGGACATCCGCACTTGGTGGCCATGTGGTACGTCGTCATGGACGGCAAGGTCACCTTCTGGACGTTCGGCAAGAGTCAGAAGATCGTGAACCTGCGTCGCAACGCCAAGATCACCGGCCTCATCGAGAGCGGTGACACCTACGAGCAGTTGAAGGGTCTCGAATTGGTGGGCACCGCGCGCCTCATCGAGGACTACGACACGGTGCTGGCCATCGGCAAGGCCGTGGGGCTGAAGTACAACGGAGAGGGAGCCATCAGCGATGCCGCCCTTCCGTTCCTCGAGGCCCAGGCCAAGAAGCGCATCGGCATCCAGATCGAGGTGGAAAGCATCGTGTCCTGGGATCACTCCAAGATCGGTGGCGGTTACTGAGCGAGCGCTCGGGACGCGACTAACGCTGTCCGCGTCGAGCCTCACCCGACGAGACGGCCGCCGAGGCGATGGCTTCGGCGACACCGACGATGTCACTGTTCGGACCGAGCAGGCCCACCGTCACGCGCAACGAATCCGGATGATCCAACACGAGGAACGGTTCGCCGGGCGCGGCACCGATACCTTGGGCGGCCAATGCCATCAGGGCCGATCGTTCGTTGGCGACGCGCACCCACAGGTTGATCCCGTCGGTGCCGGTCGTGTGCACGTCGTGCCGTTTCAGTACCTCGACCACCGTTCGACGTCGCGTGGCGTATTCTTCGCGCGAGCGTGCGAGTGCGACGAGGGTGCCGCCGTCGTCGAGCAACTCGAGGAGCACGGCCTGCAGGATGCGGCTGCTCCAACCGGGTCCGAGCAGCCGGCGGTTCGCGGCCCGACTGATGACGTCGCCGGAACCTCCGACCGCCGCCAACCGCAGATCCGGACCGTGGCTCTTGGAATAACTGCGGATGTGCACCGTTCGGTCGGGGAGATGAGCACCGATGCTGTGCAGCTCGCCCGACGCGATGTCGCCGGCATGGTCGTCCTCGATGATCGTGAGCGTCGTCGCCACACTCGACGCCGCGATGGTGGCGGCCACGTCGGTGGCTCGCCGAGCCGACATGTTCACGCCCGTCGGGTTCTGCGCCCGGGGTTGGAGGAACAGTGCCGATGGCACCTGTTCCAGAGCGAGTCGCAAACCCTCGATGTCGATTCCCTCGTCGTCGAGCGGCACCCCGATCACCTCGACGCCGATCTGCTCCAGGAGATCGAGCAGCGGTGGGAACGTGGGATGTTCCACCACCACGCGATCGCCCAGACGCACCACGACCTGGGTGATGCGATCGAGGGCGTCCATGGCTCCGTCGACCACCGTGATCTGGTCGGGCGCGAAGGGCCATCGCTCTCGCAAGGCTTCCTCCAGTTCGGGGAGCACCGGCTGATCCAGGTAGCTGCTGGTGAGGGTGCGATTGCTGACGTGGGCCAGAGCGGCACTCAGGTCGGGCAGGAGCGACGAATCCGGTGTCCCGGTGGAGAGATCGAGCGAGAAGTGCCCGCGGTGATCACCGTCGGCGGCGATGCGTCGGTAGCGGCGCGGCCCACCGGGTCCGGTCGGTTGGCGAACGAAGGTGCCATTGCGACCCAATGTCTCGATGGCTCCCACGTCGGCCAGCGTTCGCCACGCCTCGCCCACGGTCGTGGGTGACACTCCGAGCCGTCGGGACAGTTGTCGAACGGTCGGCAGACGTGTGCCGACGTCGAGATCACCGGCCGAGACCATGCGTCCGATGGCGGTGGCGATACCGCGTGCACTGCGGTCGGTGATGTTGGAGCTGATGTCGTCGAGCATGTGTTTCGTGACCGTGAAAGGATTGTCCGGTCACAATAATGGCATTGTTCCCTCGATCGTGTGCCAATTACCCTGAGGTCACAGAACATTCGCGATTCATCCGTCGAGCGCGTGCACGACGCCTGATGGCGAGAGCACCGGGGGAGAGACATGACAGGTTCACAGGACACCGTTCGCGCCGCACTGCTGCAGACCGACTGGACGGGCTCCAAGGACACCATGATCGACAAGCACGAGGCCGCCGTGCACGAGGCCGCCAAGCAGGGTGCTCAGGTCATGTGCTTCCAGGAACTCTTCTACGGGCCGTACTTCTGTCAGGTGCAGGACGCCGAGTACTACGGCTACACCGAACACATCCCCGACGGCCCCACCACGCAACGTTTCCAGAGCATCGCCAAGGAGACCGGCATGGTGTTGGTTCTCCCCATGTACGAAGTCACCCAACCCGGCGTCTACTACAACACGGCCGCGGTCATCGACGCCGACGGCACGTACCTGGGCAAGTACCGCAAGCAGCACATCCCGCAGGTGAAGGGTTTCTTCGAGAAGTTCTATTTCAAGCCCGGTAACGGCGGATACCCGGTGTTCGAAACCGCGGTCGGACCGGTGGGCGTGTACATCTGCTACGACCGGCACTTTCCCGAGGGCTGGCGCGCACTCGGTCTGAACGGTGCCCAGATCGTGTTCAACCCGTCGGCGACCCATCGCGGCCTGAGCGAGTACATCTGGAAAGTCGAGCAGCCCGCGGCCGCGGTGGCCAACATCTACTACGTGGGTGCCATCAACCGCGTCGGCATCGAACCCCTCGGTGAGAACGACTTCTACGGTCAGAGCTACTTCGTGGACCCCGAGGGCAAGTTCGTCGGACCGCAGGGTGACCCGTACAAGCCCGAACTCATCGTGCGCGATCTCGACATGAAGAAGTTGCGCGAGGTGCGTGACCGCTGGGCCTTCTACCGCGATCGTCGTCCCGACGCATACGACGATCTCGTCGCCGACTGAGGTAGACACCGGGTACGACACCCACGAACACCAGACAACCGAAATCGACCAACGGGCACACGGAACCAACGGGAGGGGTAATGGCCAAGGTATTGATCAAGAACGGAAAGGTGATCTCGCCGACCGGAGTGCACGAGAACGACGTGCTCATCGAGGGCGAGAAGATCTCCGCCGTCGGTGCACCGGGTTACTTCGCCGGCGCCGAGCAGGGTTGTGACAAGGTCATCGACGCCACGGGCAAGTTCGTGTTGCCCGGTGGCATCGACGTTCACACCCACATGGAACTGCCCTTCGGTGGCACCTTCGCGTCCGACACCTTCGAGACCGGCACGCGCGCGGCGGCCTGGGGTGGCGTCACCACCATCGTCGACATGGCTGTGCAGCGCTACGGCGAGAACGTGTACGACGGATTGGGAGAGTGGCACCGCAAAGCCGAGGGTGAGTGCGCCATCGACTACGCGTTCCACCAGATCATCGGTGGGGTCGACGAGAACTCCCTGAAGGACATGGTCAGCCTGGTCAAGAACGAGGGCATCACCTCGTTCAAGTTGTTCATGGCGTACCCGGGCGTGTTCTACAGCGACGACGGTCAGATCCTGCGGGCCATGCAGACCGCCGCGGACTGTGGCGCGATGATCATGATGCACGCCGAGAACGGCATCGCCATCGACGTTCTGGTTCAGCAGGCCATTGCCCGCGGCGAGACCGACCCGCGTTATCACTCGTACACGCGCCCGTCGCCACTCGAGGCCGAAGCCACGCATCGCGCCATCATCTTGTCGCAGATCGCCGGCAACGTTCCGTTGTACATCGTGCACATGTCGGCCGGTGACGCACTGAACGAAGTGGCGGCCGCGCGCCACAACGGACGCAACGTCTTCGCCGAGACCTGCCCGCAGTACCTTTATCTCACCCTCGAGGAGACGCTGGGCAAGCCCGGCTTCGAAGGTGCGAAGTGGGTCTGCAGCACGCCGGTGCGTTCGAAGGATCACGACCCGCACTACATCGGGCAGATGGGCCACGGTCACCAAGGTGATCTGTGGAAGGGTCTGCGCATGAACGAGTTGGCGGTGGTCTCCACCGACCATTGTCCGTTCTGCATGAAGGATCAGAAGGAACTCGGTTTGGGTGACTTCTCCAAGATTCCCAACGGCATCGGAAGCGTCGAGCACCGCATGGAATTGCTGTACCAGGGCGTCGTGGCCGGCGAACTGACTCTCGAGCGTTGGGTCGAGACCTGCTGCACCACGCCCGCTCGAATGTTCGGGATGTATCCCCAGAAGGGCATCATCGCTCCGGGCAGCGACGCCGACGTGTTGGTCTGGGACCCGAACACCAAGACCAAGATCGGCATCAACGACAAGCATCACATGAACATGGATCACTCCGCATGGGAGGGATACGTGATCGACGGCAAGGTCGACACCGTTCTGTCGCGCGGAACCGTGGTCGTGGAGAACGATCAGTACATCGGTCGCAAGGGCCATGGTCGCTACATCAAGCGCGGCCTGTCGCAGTACCTCGTCTGAAATCCCCCGTCAACAAGGAGAAACCATGTACCGCATCGATCACTGGATCGACGGACACACCGTCAGCAGCACTTCGGGTCGCATGGGGAACGTGTACGACCCGGCCACCGGTCAGGTTCAGGCCACGGTGGCTTTCGCCGACGTGTCGGAAGTCGACAAGGCCGTGGCCACCGCCAAGGCCGCGTTGCCGGCCTGGCGCGCCACGAACCTGTCGCGACGCGCCGAGATCATGTTCCACGTGCGCGAGCTGGTGGCGGCGAATCGCAAGGAGATCGCGGCGTTGCTCACCAAGGAGCACGGCAAGGTCACCTCGGACGCGTTGGGTGAGGTCGCCCGCGGCCTCGAGAACATCGAGTACGCGTGCGGCATTCCGAATCTCTTGAAGGGTGGATACTCCGAACAAGCCTCGGCCGGTGTCGACGTGTACAACATCCGTCAGCCGTTGGGCGTGGTGGCCGGAATCACCCCGTTCAACTTCCCGGCCATGGTCCCCATGTGGATGTTCGCCAACGCCTTGGCGTGTGGCAACACCTTCGTGTTGAAGCCCTCCGAGAAGGATCCGTCGGCGTCGATGTTCATCGCCGAGTTGTTGAAGCAGGCCGGTCTTCCCGACGGCGTCTTCAACGTGGTGCACGGCGACAAGGTGGCCGTGGATCGTCTGCTCGACCATCCCGACATCGCGGCGGTGAGCTTCGTGGGTTCCACGCCCATCGCGAAGTACATCTACGAGACCGGAACGAAGAACGGCAAGCGCGTGCAGGCCCTCGGCGGTGCGAAGAACCACATGCTGGTGCTGCCCGACGCCGATCTCGACATGGCCGCCGATGCGCTGGTGAGTGCCGCCTACGGCTCGGCCGGTGAACGTTGCATGGCCATCTCGGTCGTCCTCGCCGTCGACACCATCGCCGACGAGTTGGTGGCCAAGGTCAAGGACCGCATCCCGAACGTCGTCGTCGGACCGGGCAGTGACCCCAGCAGCGAGATGGGCCCGCTCATCAGCGGCGAGCATCGCGACAAGGTGGCCGGCTACGTCGCCGGAGCCGCCGGTGAAGGAGCCACCGTGGTGGTCGACGGTCGCGACGGTGCGCCGTCGGGCGGTTTCTTCCTGAAGCCCAGTCTCATCGACAACGCCAAGCCCGGCATGAAGTGTTACGACGACGAGATCTTCGGACCGGTTCTCACGGTGGTGCGCGTGAAGTCCTACGAGGACGGCCTGAAGTTGATCAACGACAATCAGTTCGGTAACGGCACGGCCATTTTCACTCGTGACGGAGGAGTGGCCCGTCAGTTCCAGTTCGACGTGAACGTGGGCATGGTGGGCATCAACGTGCCGATCCCGGTTCCGGTGTCGTACTACTCGTTCGGCGGCTGGAAGGCCAGCCTGTTCGGCGACCTGCACATGTACGGCCCCGACGGCATCCAGTTCTACACGCGCTCGAAGGTGGTCACCTCGCGGTGGCCCGATCCGCGGACCAGCAAAGTCGACCTCGGCTTCCCGCAGAACAGGTGATGCGACACATGGACATCGGCGTCGTACTGCAGACAACTCCTCCGGCCGCCCGGGTGATCGACCTGGCGAAGAAGGCCGAGACCTACGGTTTCTCGCACGTGTGGGCTTTCGACAGCCACATTTTGTGGGAGGAACCGTTCCCGATCTTCACGCAGATCCTCGCCGAGACGCGCAACGTGATCGTCGGTCCGATGGTCACGAATCCGGCCACGCGCGACTGGACCGTGACGGCCAGCGCGTTCGCGACGTTGAACGAGATGTTCGGCAATCGCACGGTCATCGGCATCGGTCGTGGCGACTCCGCGGTTCGTGTCACCAACGGCAAGCCGACCACGCTGGCCACGTTGCGCGAGAGCATCCACGTCATCCGCGAACTCGTCAACGGGCGCGCGGTCGATTACAAGGGTTCCACGTTGCGTCTTCCCTGGGCCGGCAAGTCCCGCGCCGAGGTGTGGGTGGCCGCCTACGGACCCAAGGCGCTCGCACTCACCGGCGAGGTGGGCGACGGGTTCATCTTGCAATTGGCCGATCCCAGCATCACCGAGTGGACCATCAAGGCGGTTCGTGACGCGGCCGCGGCGGCGGGGCGCGATCCCGAGAGTGTCACCATCTGCGTGGCCGCACCCGCCTACGTCACCGACGGAACCGAAGCCGGGTTGGCTCACGGTCGTGAGCAGTGCCGTTGGTTTGGTGGCATGGTGGGCAACCACGTCGCGGACATCGTCGAGCGTTACGGCGATTCGGCGCCGGTGCCGACCGCGTTGACCGATTACATCAAGGGACGCAAGGGATACGACTACAACGAGCACGGCAAGGCGGGCAATTCCCACACCACCTTCGTGCCCGACGAGATCGTGGATCGTTTCTGCATCGTCGGCCCGGTCGAGGAGCACGTGCGTCGATTGAACGCGTTGCGTGACCTCGGTGTCGATCAGTTCTCCGTTTATCTGCAACATGATGCGAAAGACGAAACATTGCAGGCGTACGGTGAAAAAGTGATCCCCGCCATCGCCGACTACGTCGCGGCCAAGAGCTGATTCGAGTAGACGAACCCATGTCCGCCACCATCACCCGACCGACGAGAGCGTCCTTCCTGACACCTCGTCGTCTGCGCCGGGTGGCTCTCTTTTTTGCATCGCTGCTGCTGGTCGCGGTGGCGTGGGAGTTGTACAAGGTGGTCGGCCCCGAAGCCGGCGGAAAGATCTTCGGCTGGAAGTTGTTGCCCCGCGCCAACGACAACGCCATGCCCCACATCTGGGAGATGCTCGAGCGCTACGGCCGGCCCGAGGTGCGAGGATCCGATCGCAAGATCTGGTCGGTCGTTCTGGCCGGCGCGTGGTTCTCGTTCCGTTTGGCCCTGGTGGGCTTCTTCGTGGGTGCCGCACTCGGCCTGGGTCTGTCCATCCTGATGGCTCGGTTCAAGGTGGCCGAGCGGGGCATCCTGCCCTACCTCGTGTTGTCGCAGACCGTGCCGTTGATCGCGTTGGCGCCGTTGGTGGTGTCCTGGGGCGGAAAGTTGTCGATCGGGGACTGGACCTGGCCCCGTTGGCTGTCGGCCTCGGTGCTCGGTGCGTTCCTGGCCTTCTTCCCCGTGGCGGTGGGTGCGTTGAAGGGTCTCACATCTCCGCCGTCGGCGTCGATCGAACTGATGGACAGTTACGCCGCTTCGTGGTGGCAGACGTTGCGCAAGTTGCGTTTCCCCGCGGCCGTTCCGTTCATCGTCCCGGCATTGAAATTGGCCGCATCGGCGTCGGTCATCGGCGTCGTCGTGGCCGAGATCTCCACCGGTCTGAAAGGTGGCATCGGACGTCTCATCATCGAGTACGCCCGCGAGGCCACCAGTGATCCGGCCAAGGTGTTCACGGCGGTCTTCGGTGCCGCGGCCCTCGGGCTGGCGATGTCGGGATTCGTCACGTTGGCCGACCTGTACATGATGCGCAATCGCCCCAAGGAGGCCACCGCATGAGCGCGATCGAGATCGACAACATCAGCAAGATCTTCAACGCGGGCTCGGGCAACCAGGTGGTGGCGCTCACCGACATCGATCTGTCCATCGCATCGGGCGAGTTCGTGTCCCTCATCGGCCCGTCGGGTTGCGGTAAGTCGACCCTGTTGCGCCTCATCGCCAACCTGCTCGAGCCGACCGACGGCAACATCGTGGTCAACGGGAAGTCGCCCAAGCAGGCCCGACTGGACCAGGACTACGGCATGGCCTTTCAACAGTCCGGTTTGTTCGAATGGCGCACGGTGGCCAAGAACATCGAGCTGCCCCTCGAGTTGAAGGGGTGGGACAAGGCCAAGCGTCACGAGCGGGCCATGGAGATGCTCGAGCTGGTCAAACTGGCCGATTTCGCCGGGCACTATCCGTGGCAACTGTCGGGTGGCATGCAACAGCGCGTGGCCATCGCGCGGGCGTTGGCCGTGCACCCCTCCCTGTTGTTGATGGACGAGCCCTTCGGTGCGCTCGACGAGATGACGCGCGAGCACATGCAGAGCGAACTGCTCAGCATCTGTCGGCGCACCGGAAGTTCGGTCGTGTTCGTGACCCACTCGATTCCCGAGGCGGTGTATCTCTCGAACCGCGTGGTCGTGATGTCGCCCCGTCCGGGTCGGATCACCAAGATCGTGAACGTGAGCATCGAAGGCGAACGCAGCGACGCCACCCGCGACAACGACGCGTTCTTCCGTGGCATCACCGCGGTCCGTGAAGCGTTGCGCGGCGTCGAGATGTCCGATCACGTGCGAGGCATCGAGGACCGATGAGTTCGCGCGTCTCGACTCTCGTCCGCAACGTGTGGCCGCCGGCGGTGTTCGGCGTGCTGTTCGTCGCCCTCTGGGAGTTCGTGGTGAAGTTCTTCGACCTGAAGCCCTACTTCCTCGCACCTCCGTCGAAGATCTGGCAGAAGTTCACCGAGAACTTCGACCTGGTGTGGGGTGCGGCCAAGGTGTCGGGCACCAACGCGCTCATCGGCCTGTTGGCCGGAGCGTTGTTCGGCATGGTGATGAGTCTGGTGCTCAGTCGGTTCCGCGTGCTCAACGACCTCATCACGCCGTTGGCCATCGCGTTGAACGCCATCCCCATCTTCGTGTTGGTGGCGGTGCTCAACAACATGTTCGCCATCACCAGCGAGGTTCCCCGTCGCATCATGGTGACCTTGGTCGTCTACTTCATCGTGCTCGTCAACGTGGCCAAGGGTCTGACCCAGGTCAGTCCCACTCACGTCGAACTGATGCGCTCCTACGCCGCCTCCGACACCCAGATCCTGAAGAAGGTACGAATTCCCAACGCGGTGCCGTATCTGTTCACGGCTCTCAAGATCGCGGCCCCGGCCTCGGTCATCACCGCGTTCGTCAGCGAGTACTTCGGTGGTTCGCAGAACGGCCTGGGCAGTCGTATCGCGAGCAATATCGCCAATTCGAAGAATGCCGTGGCGTGGGCGTACGTGCTTGGCGCGTGTCTGCTCGGCTTGGTGTTCTACGTGATCTCCAGCGTGCTGGAGGGCGTTTCCACACCGGGTGGACGCGCCAAACGTTCCCAAGAAGGTCGCTGATCTACACTGGGAACATGAATCCGCGGGCACGAGCCCAAGGGGAGGAGAAAACAATGAGAAGGAACAAGGGTTGGAAGCTGGCAGCGGGCGTCGTCGCCCTCTCGCTGGCCGCCGCGGCTTGTGGTGGAGACGACGGAGACTCGGAAGCCCCGAGCACCGAAGCCCCCGCCGAGTGCGCGGAGACCACGGAAGTCAAGCTGCAGTTGCAGTGGTTCATCCAGGCTCAGTTCGCGGGCTACTTCGCCGCGATCGATCAGGGTTACTACGCCGCTCAGTGTCTCGACGTCACCATCGTCGAGGGTGGTGTCGACATCGTCCCGCAGCAGCAGTTGGCTGACGGTGCCGTCGACTTCGCGCTCTCGTGGGTGCCCAAGGCACTGGCCAGCCGTGAGGCGGGCGCCGACATCGTGAACATCGCGCAGATCTTCCAGCGCTCGGGCACGTTGCAGGTGTCGTTCAAGGACGCCGGCATCACCTCGCCGGCCGACTTCGCCGGC
>JAURHL010000090.1 GCA_030833305.1 Acidimicrobiales bacterium
CGGTCCATTGCTTGCCGCCGGCCGTGATCGACCCCGCGATCTCGGCCGGTCGCATGCGGTGCACCTGATCGCCGAGCACGATGAACGTCTGAGCGTTGATGTCGGACGCCAGATCGCTGGCCAGGAAGGCGACCATCGGGCTGATGTTGGCCGGGTCGTACTTGTCGAAACCACTCTCGGGCTTGGCGAACTTGGGATTCACCTCGGTCATCGGTGTGCGGGCCCGCGGAGCGATGCAGTTGACCGTGACGTTGTAGCGACTCAGCTCACGAGCCAGGATCGTGGTCATTGTGATGATGCCACCCTTGGCCGAGCCGTAGTTACCTTGGCCGGGTCCGCCGAACAGACCGCTCTCGCTGGTGGTGTTGATGATGCGCCGCGCGGGCAGTCCACCTTCGGTGCCCTCCAGTTCCTTGGCTTTGTTGCGCCAGTGCAACGCCGCAAAATGCGCGGGGGCGAAATGGCCCTTCAGGTGCACGCTCACCACGCTGTCGAACTGCCCCTCCTCCATGGAGAAGCTCATGGCGTCGCGGATGAAACCGGCGTTGTTCACCAGGATGTGCAGATCGCCGAACTCGCGAATGGCGGTGGCCACCAGGGTTTCGGCGAATGACCAATCGGTCACGCTGCCCTTGCACGCCACGGCACGACCACCGGCGGCGACGATCGCCGCGACCACGTCGTCGGCGAGGTCCGACAGGTCGTTCACCACGACGCCGGCGCCCTCCTTGGCCAACAACTCCGCGTGGCACCGACCCACGCCCTGACCCGCACCGGTCACGATCGCCACTTTGCCCGTCAATGCACCCATCTGTCACGACTCCGATTTCGACGCTTCTGATACCGTGTCAGAAACTAGTCGCCGAACGGTGTGCACCGGATATCCCGGACACCGAACGCGTCGCCGCGATGCGAGTTGGAGGGTGATGGAGTGTCGATGAGCGAGCGTCCCGTCGCTCTGGTGACCGGTGCCAGCCGTGGAATCGGACGCGCCATCGCCATCGCTCTGGCGTCGTCGGGCCATGACCTGGTGATCACCGGGCGCACCCTCCACGAGGGCTCGGCCGTCAACCCCGCCACCGGCAATTCGTTGCCCGGAAGTTTGAACGCCACGGCCGAGGCCGTCGAACGCGCCGGGGGACGCGCGTATCGCGTGCGGGCCGACATTCTCGATCTCGACGACGTCGAGGCCTCGTTCCAACGCTGCCTCGCGGCCGCGGGAGGCATCGACGTTCTCGTCAACAACGCCGTGTACGTCGGACCGGGCAACGACGTTTCCCTGTCCGAGGGTTCTCCCGACGACATCATCAGCCGGGTCGCCGGCAACCTCACCGCACCATTGCTCGTGACCCGCGCGTTCCTGCGCCACGTGGTGGCGACGGGGCGAACCGATCGCGCCACGATCGTCGACATCACCAGTGATGCCGGCCAACGCGCGCCGGATTCACCGGCCGGACGGGGTGGTTGGTCCGTGGTGTACGCGGCCACCAAGGCCGGATTCCACCGCATCGCCGACATGGTCGTCGTCGAACACCCGACGATTCGGGCCTTCAACGTGAATCCCGGGTTCGTCGCCACCGAGCGCGTGCTCGATTCCGGCGTCGGACTCGAGTGGGTGGCCCGACACGGCGTGCCGCCGTCGGTGATCGGGCGGGCGGTCGCGACGATGATCGCCGACCCGACCATCACGAATGGTGGCTACGTTCACGCCCAGCCCTACTTGCGCGAACGACTCGGCGACGATGAGTATGAAGCACTACTGAAGTCGGCGAAAGCGGGAGACGATGACCACTGACACCTACGTGATCGGGCCGACGAATTACGACATCCTCCTGCCCGAACCCGAGATGGCCCCCGTGCACTACACGCTCATCTCGGTCGACGACCACCTCGTCGAACCACCGCACATGTTCGACGGTCGTCTTCCGTCCGCTCTGCAGGACAAAGCGCCGCGACTGATCGTGAACGAGCGCGGGCATCAGGTCTGGACCTTCGACGGCCAGATCTTCAGCCAGGTCGGCATGAACGCCGTCGCCGGACGCAAACAGGAACTGCGATCGCTGGAACCGGCCCGCTTCGAGGACATGCGCCCGGGCTGTTGGGACATCCACGAGCGCATCAAGGACATGGACCTCATCGGTTGTTGGGCCTCGCTCAACTTCCCGTCGCAGGTCACCGGTTTCGCCGGTCGGGTGTTCAGCGCGTGCAGCGACCCCGAGGTCGGACTGGCCACCATGCGCGCGTGGAACGACTGGTTGTACGAGGAGTGGTGGCAGCCCTATCCCGAGCGCATCATTCCGTGTGGCATCACCTGGCTGGCCCCGGGTCCCGATGGTTCGGCGCGTCTCGGTGCCGACGAGATCCGTCGCAACGCCGCGCGCGGTTTCACGTCGGTCACGCTTCCCGAACGTCCCCACAACATCGGATGCCCCAGCCTTTTCAGCGGCTGGTGGGATCCCATCATCGAAGCGTGCGTCGAGACCGACACCGTCATCTCGTTGCACGTCGGTTCGTCGGGCATGTACGCGATGCCCAGCGACGCGCCGGCACTTCAGTTGGGTGCCACGTTATTCGGACAGTTGTCGTTGACCGCGTGCGCCGAATGGCTGTGGAGCGGTTACGCCTACAAGTACCCCGACCTCAAGATCGCCATGAGCGAGGGAGGCATCGGCTGGGTACCCATGTTGCTCGATCGTTTGGAGAACGTGGTCGATCGCAGCGGTTACGGCGCCGGCTGGGATCTGCGTCCGGCCGAGGTGCTGCGTCGCAACTTCTGGTTCTGCACCATCGACGACCCCTCCACCATCGATCTGCACGACGTCATCGGCGACGACCACATCATGGTCGAGGTCGATTACCCCCACGGCGACAGCACCTGGCCGAACACGCAATCGATTCTCCGCGACGCGTGGGGACACCTCTCCCCTTCTTTGTTGCGCAAGTTGTGTTGCGAGAACGCCGCCGCGTTGTATCGCCAGCCACTCCCCTCGCGAATCGTTCCGTGAGCACCATCGCCGATCTGATCCGTGCCCGCCTGGGCGACGACCACGCCGGCTACGTCTTCGAGGGCTCCGTCGCCTCCTGGGACGACGTGGTGCGCGAGTCCACTCGACGAGCGTCGTTCCTGCGCGAACACCTGGACCCCACCGCCAAGCCGCACGTGGGCGTGTTGTTGGAGAACACCCCCGAGTATCTGTACTGGATCGGCGCGGCGGCGCTCACCGGCTCGTGCATCGTCGGCATCAACCCCACGCGACGCGGTGCCGAGTTGGCGCGCGACGTGCGCCACACCGACTGCCAGATGATCGTCACCGATGCCGCCGGGCGTTCGACCTTCGACGGGCTCGACTGCGGAGTACCCGCCACGGCGTTCGTCGACGTCGACGCCGTGCGCCCGACGCTTCCACCGTTCGACGCCGAACTCCTCGCGAACAGCGCACCCGACGGGTCGCTGCCGCTCTTCTTGCTCTTCACCTCGGGCTCCACCAGCGCGCCCAAGGCGGTGGTGTGCACCAACGAACGCATGGCCACCACCGCGGTGCGGGCCGGCCAGATCTACGGAGTCGTGCGCGACGAGGTCTGTTACAGCCCGATGCCGTTGTTCCACGGCAACGCGCTCATGGCCTGCTGGGGACCGGCATTGGCCGTGGGCGCGACGCTGGTGCTGCGACGCAAGTTCTCGGCCAGCGGCTTCCTCGACGACGTGCGCACCTACGGGTGCACCTACTTCACCTACGTCGGGCGCACGATCGCCTACGTGTTGGGCCAACCGCCCACCGCCGTCGATCGTGATCACCGACTGCGCCTCGGATTCGGAACCGAAGCCAGCGCTCTCGACCGCGAACGCTTCCTCGAACGATTCGGATGCGAACTGGTGGAGGGGTATGGATCGAGTGAGAGCGTGGTGGCCATCATCCGCACCCCGGACACGCCGGCCAACGCCCTGGGTCGCGAACGGCCCGACATGGCGGGCAAGGTCGTCATCGTCGACCCCGCCACCGACGCCGAGTGCCCGCGGGTGATCTTCGACGAGCATGGTGCCATCACGAATCCGGAATGCATCGGCGAAATCGTGAACACCGCGGGCGGATCCACGTTCGAGGGCTACTACAACAATCCCGAGGCCTCCGGCGAGCGCGTGCGCAACGGCTGGTACTGGACCGGCGATCTGGGCTACCGCGACGACGACGGTTTCTTCTATTTCGCCGGGCGCAGCGCGGATTGGCTGCGCGTCGACAGCGAGAACTTCGCCGGCGCCCCGGTGGAGAACATCATCAGCCGTTTCCCCGGTGTGGTGATGGCGGCGGTGTACCCGGTGCCGGATCCGGTCACCGGCGACATGGTGATGGCGGCCATCGAGATGAACTCCACCACCTCGTTCGTCTACCAGATGCCGTTCGGTCGATTCCTCGACACGCAACGCGATCTGGGGACGAAGTGGTCGCCCCGAATCGTGCGAGTCACGGGTGCGATGCCCTTGACCGCGAACAACAAGGTGCACAAGCCTCCGTTGCGCGCCGAGAAGTGGCGCACCGGCGAGACCCTCTACTGGCGACCCGAGCGGGGCGATCGGCTACGAGCCATGACCAATGACGACAAGGTCGCCCTCGAACGCTCCTTCGCCGAGAACAAACGGGCCCACGTTCTGAGTGGACCCTGACCCGGTCAGAAGTTGGCCGAGGTCCAGGTCTGCCAGGTCTCGATGCATTCGGGTAGTTCACCCTTTCCTGTTTGGCTACGCGGCCAATTCGCATCGGGCAATCCGACGGGCGGGTTCGCCATGTCGTGTCCGTACCACAACAGGTGTCGACGACGCGCGAACAACCAGCGACCGTTCACGCGCCGGTAGGTGTCGTGATACTGGATCTGATGGATGATCCACCGACCCGAGGCATCCTCGATCTCGCCGCGACACGAGACCACCCCCGTTGCGTGATCGTGATCGTCGATGTCGATCAGATGATTGTTGACCTGCAGGATCACCCGACCCAGCGAACCCATCTGCGCGTCGAAGCTCTGCCGCAGTGCATCGGTGCCCGCGGTTTCGCGGGTGACCTTGATGTCGGGCACGAACAGACGGGCGAGATTGGCGGTGTCGCGGGCTCCGTACCACACGGCGTAACGACTCGCCAGCTGTCGTATCTCCTCGCACGCGCTCAACCATGCGATGGGATCGGCGTCGCGTAGTTCGTCCATGGCTCAACGTCCTCCGGGGAGCGGATGCGGGTGCGCGGTCGGCTGCAACAGGGCGTCGGTGCCTCCGTCGACGAACAACACCTGACCGACGACGTACGACGCGTCGGCCGACAACAAGAAGTGAATGGCGCCGGCGATCTCCTCGGGTTTGCCCCACCGTCCCCGGGGAATGGGGATCATGTCGAGCGAGTCCTTCACCCCGGGCATGTCGAGCAACGGTCGGGTCATGCCGGTGTCGATGACGCCGGGCGCCACGGCGTTCAGACGGATTCCCGACGCCATCCATGCGGCCGCCTGCGAACGCACCCAGAACGCGATGGCCAATTTGCCCGCGGGGTACGCGACGAACGTGTGGGGGGCCGTGTGGCGCGCGACCAACGACTCCTCGTCACCGTTCAGGTAGGCCATGGCCTCCTCGACGGGCAGACCCGGCGTCATGGTGGTGCTGTTCGACGAGATCATGACGACCGCCGGATTCGACCCCTTTTCCAGACACCCCCGCAGGCCCTCGACGACGGCCAGGGTTCCGAAGTAATTGACCCGAACCACGAGTTCGTTGGGTGCCGGAGTGCTGACGCCGGCGCAGGGCACCAATCCGTCGAGGACTCCCCCGCAGGCGACCGTGACTTCCTCGACGATCCGACGACGATCATCGGCCTTGGAGAGATCGCCGATCACGTCGGCGTTGCGCATGTCGACCCCGATCACCCGATGCCCCTCGGCCTCGAGACGCTGTTTGGTGGCCGCCCCGATTCCCGACGCCGACCCCGTGACACAGATCGTTCCCATTCCGTCCCCTTCGCTTTCTGACAGTGTGTCAGATCGGCGCCGTCGCGGACCATCGGAATCCGTCCCCACTGACTACGGTGATGACATGTCTTCGGTCGTCCGTTCCGTCGTCTGTCGCGAATTCGCTCCCCTCGATCGTCTGGTGATCGAGCAGAAGCCCGCCCCCGAACTCTTCCCCGGCTGTGTGCGCGTGGACGTGTCGGCCTGCGGGGTGAATTTCGTCGACGCCTTGTTCGTGCAGGGCAAGTACCAGATCAAACCGCCGGTGCCGTTCGTGCCCGGCATGGAGATCGTGGGCCGGGTCACCGAGGTCGCCCCCGACGTCGAGGGCATCGCCTTGGGTCAGCGCGTGTTCGCCAACGTCGGCCTCGGCGGTTTCGCGTCACAAGCCATGGTGGCGGCCAAGCGATGCATGACGCTCCCCGACACGTTGTCCGACGGTCAAGCCGCCACGTTCATGCAGAGTTACCTGACCGCCTGGTTCGCGCTGGTGGAGCGCGCGCGAGTGGAGCCGGGTCGGTGGCTCGTGGTGTTGGGGGCCGGCAGCGGAGTGGGCCTGGCCGCCGTCGACGTGGGTCGTGCTCTCGGGTTGCGCGTCATCGCGGTGGCCTCGACCGAGGAGAAGCGTCGCTTCGCCAGTGAACGCGGCGCCGAGGCCACCATCGATTCCACACTTCCGGCCGATCAGATCAAGGAGCTCGCCAAATCGTTGTCCGGGGGCGCGGTCGACTACCTGTACGACCCCGTGGGTGGCGAGGTCGGCGAGACCTGTCTGCGCGCGCTCGGGGACGACGGTCAATATCTCGTGATCGGATTCGTGGCGGGCATCCCCAAGTTGCCGGCGAACCAAGTGTTGTTGCGCAACCGTCGGGTCACCGGCGTCGACTGGGGTGGTTGGGCCGGGAAGAACCCCGATCGCAACAACGCCATGCTCGACGAGGTGATGAAGCTGATCGCCCGCGGTGAGTTGCGGCCGGTCGAACCGCTGACCTATCCCCTGGAACGGGCCGCCGATGCGTTGCGCGACCTCGAAGACCGCAAGGTGGCCGGAAAGATCGCGCTGATTCCGTGACGAGCGACTCGTCGCCGGAACGACGGGTCAACTGATCACGTTCTCGCGATTGTTCGCGCGAAACCGTTCGCGCAGGGCATCGGCCGACCGTCGATCGAACTCGACGAAGTCGACGCTCTTGCCGTCTCGCCACCAGATGCGAGCCGACGGGTCGCTCTCGGCCGCGTGCCACCGACGCAGAACCAGCTCGCGCTTGATCACCTTGTTCGACGGCGTCATCGGGAACTCGTCCACCACCATCACGAAGGTCGGCATCCATTTGGGACCCAGATCGTTCTGCGAACGCAGGAACCCACCGAACTCGGCGGGGTCGAAACGCGCACCGGGTCGCAGTTGGATGGCCGCCATGACGCGATCACCCATGTCGGCGTCGGGCACGCCGTACACGGCGGCCAGGATGACGTCGGGATGGCGCATGATGATGCGCTCGATCGGGGCACCGGCGAAGTTCTCCCCGTCCACGCGCATCCAATCCGCGCTGCGGCCGGCGAAGTAGAAGAAGCCGTTCTCGTCGCG
>JAURHL010000091.1 GCA_030833305.1 Acidimicrobiales bacterium
CGTCCACCAGGTGTTCGCACTCCTGCGTCGTGCCCATGGTGAACGAGTAGCGCAGATACGCCGCGCCCATGTGACGCGCCAGTGCCTCGAACCAATGGGCATCTCCGTTCTCGGGCGACGACAGTGGACTCATCCCTTCGCGTCGGCCCAGGACCGACCCCAGGCCGAATTGACCGCCAACGGAACCTTCAACGCGACCGCGTTCTGCATGATGTCGAGCACCAACTCCTCGACGCGATCGATCTCACCATCGGGGGCCTCGACGATGACCTCGTCGTGAACCTGCAGGACCAGCCGCGACGAGAGACCCTCTCGTTCGAGGGCCTGGTCGATACCGATGAGAGCGATCTTGAAGATGTCGGCGGCCAAACCCTGGATTCCCGCGTTCATGGCCTGACGCTCACCCATCTGTCGCACTCGAAAGTTGGAACTATCCAATTCCGGAATGCGACGACGTCGTCCGAACATGGTGAGCGTGTAACCGCGGGTCTTCGCCTCGGCCACGGTTCGCTCCATGTACGCGTGCACGTTGGGAAAGGCCGCGAAGTACGCCTCGAGAATTCCGGCCGCCTCCCCGGTCGGAATGCCCAGACGTTGACCGAGTCCGTAGGCCTCCATGCCGTAGGCGAGCCCGTACGAGACCATTTTCGCGCGCGAACGTTGCTCGTGCGTGACAGCGTCGACGTCGACGCCGAACACCCGCGCCGCGGTGGCGTTGTGAACGTCGCGCCCTTCCCGAAATGCCACGATCAGCCCGGGATCGTCCGCCAGGTGCGCGATGCACCGCAGTTCGATCTGGTTGTAGTCCGCGACCATCAGGCGGGCGCCCGGATTCGGAACGAACGCCGTGCGAAACACCCGACCTTCGTCGGTGCGCACCGGAATGTTGTGCAGGTTGGGGCGATCACTCGACAAACGCCCGGTGCGGGCCACGGTCTGATTGAAGGTCGCGTGGATACGGCCGTCGGCGGCCACCTCCGCCAGAAGTCCCTCACCGTAGGTGCCGCGAAGTTTGTCGACTTCCCGGAACCGAAGAAGTGGGTCGATGAACTCGGGCCACTCGTCGCGCAATTTCTCCAACGTGGCCGCATCGGTGGAATACCCGGTCTTGGTCTTCTTCGGTGGGGTCAGCCCCTTCTCGTCGAAGAGGATTCGCCCGAGTTGGGACGGCGAGTTCGGATTGAACGCGCTCCCGGCGATGCGCTGCAGCGTTTCACCGAGTTCACGGGCCTCGAGTGACAGTCGCTCGGCGATTTCCGAAAGCGTCGTTCGATCGACGGCGATGCCGACGTGTTCCATACGGGCCAGGATTCGCACCAGTGGGTTCTCGATGTCATCGTGCAGTGTGGTCATCGACTGCGACTCCAACGAGCGACGCAATGGATCGACCATGTGAGCGATCGCCAGGGCGTTTCGGCCCGCCTCGGCCGCGTCCGTCAGCGCGGTTCCGTCGAGATCCAACTCCCCACGGTCGGTCGCGTCGGCACCGAAGTCGAAGTCCGTGTAACGAGTCAGCAGATCAGAGACCGTGTAGTCGCTCTTGGCGGGGTCGATCAGGTACGCCGCGATCGCCGAGTCGAGTCGTAGGCCCTTCATGTCGACTCCCCGCTCGAGTAGGGACCGCATGAGGTTCTTCGCATCGTGCCCCACGAAGGTCGCCGACGACAACCACTCCCGGACGTCGTCCTCGTCGAGGTCGCCCGCGTCGAACCAGGTGGTCTCACAGGCGTCGATGTCGAGGGTCACCGCCAGTCCGATCAATTCCGACCGGCCGGGTTGACCGCCCCACCGTCCGGCGATCGCCACCTCCGACGCGGCTCGCAGACGTTCGAGTCGCTCTCGGATCGGAAGACTCACGACCTCGGCGGACAGGATCTGCCGCGGGGCACTCGTCGATACGGGACTCTCGACGGGAGGGTCTGATTCGACCGCAGCGACCTTTCCGAGGAGTCCGAGTACTTCTCGGAGGCGTTGACCCATCGTGCGAAACTCGAGCGCCCGGAACAGCTCGCCCACCTTGTCCAGGTCGGGCGTGATGTCGACCCGTGCGAGGTCGACGTCGATGGGAGCGTCGTGACGCAACATCATGAGTTCGAGGTTCTTGCGCGCGCGCGATTCGTTCTCCCGCAAGGCCGCCTGAAGCTTGGGCGTTTGCTCATCGACCTTGGCGAAGATGCCGTCGAGGCTTCCGTACTGCGCGATCAGTTTGGCCGCGGTCTTCTCCCCCACACCGGGCACCCCGGGCAGATTGTCGCTCGGATCCCCGCGCAGTGCCGCGTAGGCCGGATACTGATCGGGACGTACACCGGTCTTTTCGAGGATGCCCGCCTCGTCGTAGAGGGCGTAATCGGTGACGCCGCGCTTGTTGTACAGAACCCGGACTCCGGGATCACGAACCAACTGGTAGCTGTCGCGGTCACCCGTGACGATGATGACCCGAAAACCGCCCTCCACCGCTCGGTCGGCCACCGTGGCGATGATGTCGTCGGCTTCGAACCCGACGCATTCGATGGACGTGATTCCCAATGCCGACAGGACCTCTTTGACGAGGCCCATCTGTTGGCGGAGGATGTCGGGCGTCTCTTCGCGCTGGGCTTTGTACGTTGGCTCGGCCACGTGTCGGAAAGTGGGCTCGGGTCGATCGAACGCCACGACCACACCGTCGGGTCGACGGTCCTTGAGAACGGTCAGCAACATCGAGGTGAATCCGAATACCGCGTTGGTCACCTGTCCCGACGCGGTGACCATGTCGGACGGGATGCCAAAGAATGCACGGTACGTGAGGGAGTTCCCGTCCAGGACGAGCAAGGTCCGATCGGCTTCGGTCATGATCCGATCATCGCACGACGGTGCGACCCGCGGGGTGCTCGCCCTCGCGGAATCACGTGGGGCGGAGTTCGCCGGACAAGATCCGCTCGGCCACCTCGCGCATCTTCGACCGCTCCTTCATTGCGGTGCGCTGGATGAACGAGAAGGCGTCCTGCTCCTTCATCGAGAACTCGTCGATGAGTCGACCCTTGGCCCGGTCGATCAACTTGCGGGCCTCCAATTGTTCGCCGAGGGCGTCGACGTGACCCGAGAGTGCCTGCAGTTCGCGAAACCTGCCGATGGCCACTTCTATGGCGGGAATCAGATCGCTCTTCTGGTACGGCTTCACCAGGAACGCGAGGGCACCGGCATCACGTGCCTGCTCGATGATCTCGCGCTGACTGAACGCCGTCAGAACGAGAACGCCACAAATACGTTCGTCTCCGATCACCTTGGCCACTTCGAGGCCGTCCATCCCGGGCATCTTGACGTCGAGAATGGCCAGATCAGGACGGAGGTCCCGCACGAGTTCGAGCGCCTGATCGCCACGGCCGGTTTCACCGATGACCGTGTACCCCTCTTCTTCGAGGGTCTCTTTCAGATCGAGGCGGATGATGGCCTCGTCCTCGGCGATGACGACGCGAACGCTCACGAGGACATTCAACCACCAAACACCGATACCGACGAAGATGGGGAAGCCTCCCCATCGAGAGAATCCACCCGCTCAGTGAGGCAACTGCTCGAGCAACTGGTCCTGACGCGCCTCGAGTTCGGCGATCGCTTCGCACATGGATTCCCGATGTCTCCGCATCGCATCGGCATGGCGTCGCGCTTCGCGGTACTCCAGATCCGCACCCGGCGTCTCGGAGACCAAGGCCCGTAAACCCATCTCCTCGGCCTCGTCGCTCAAGTGGGCCAGCTGCTCCTCGACGATCGCCAGCGACGCGCGCATCGAGCGCAATTTCCCTCCGACATCACGAAGACGACGCTCGACGAGGCGACGACCCATGTTCGCAGTGTACGGAACGGGGGGAACTCGCCGGACGCGGGAACCGGCAACGACGCGATCGAGTGCTCGTCGACGGCAGAAATTGTGCCCCGGGTGGGATTCGAACCCACACCGTACGGAGTTTGAAGCCGCTGCCTCTGCCGTTGGGCTACCGGGGCGTTCCCGTCACGCTACCCGACCGTTCCGTGAGTCCACACGACCGACCTCGCACGGGTACGTCCGGCGTCGCATTAATCATGGTCGGTGGTCGGCAAGGGTCTAAGTTCTCCGTCGTGCTCGCGTTCACTTTTCCCGGTCAGGGTTCCCAGCGCCCCGGCATGGGTCGTCCGTGGGCCGACCACGATTCCTGGGAGTTGGTTGCCGAGGCAAGCGACGTGGCCGGTCGCGACGTGGCCCGTTTGCTGCTCGACGCTGACGCCGACGAGTTGAAAGACACCCGTAACGCCCAACTGACCACGTTCGTGTCGAGCCTCATGGTGCTCGACGCAGTGGAGCGCCTCGGTGTCGAACCCAGTTTCTGCGCGGGCCACAGCCTCGGCGAATACACCGCACTCACCGCCACCGGCGCATTGGGCTTCGACGACGGCGTGCGACTCGTCTGTGAGCGCGCCGACGCCATGCACGAAGCCAGCCGATCGAACCCGGGAACGATGTCGGCCATCCTCGGACTCGACGACGAGCTCGTCGAAGTGGCCTGTCGTCGCGCCGATTCCGACGTGTGGGTCGCCAACTTCAATGCTCCCGGGCAGATCGTCATCGCGGGGTCCCCCGATGGGGTCGCCAAGGCAATCGAGATCGCGAAAGAACTGGGCGCCAAGAAGGCGATGTCGTTGCCGGTCAGCGGTGCGTTCCACACACCGTTCATGAGTCCCGCCCGCGATCGACTTCGACAGGCCATCGCCGCTGCCACCCCTCGCGACACCGACGTGCCGGTGATATCGAACGTGGACGCTGCCGCCCACGACCACGGCGACGATTGGGCGAGTTTGTTGTCGGCCCAATTGTCCAGCCCGGTTCGGTGGCGCCAATGTCTGGTCACCTTGTCCGAATTGGGCGTCACCAGTTTCGCCGAACTCGGTCCCGGTGGCGTCCTCACCGGCATGGCCAAGCGAACCATCGACGGAGCGCGCACGATCTCCATCGCCGCCCCCGACGATCTCGACAAGTTCATCGAATGGGTCAATGCATCCTCTCCCACCACGGCCCAACTCGAGGGCGAGCATCTCTTCGCCGTCGAACGGCTCGTCGTGAGCCCGGCCGCCGGCATCTTCACCCCTCGCTCCGACCTGACGCCCGGTGCCCACATCGAGATCGGGACGGTCATCGGCGCCGTGGGCGAGGCCGAGGTGCGCTCGGCGTTCGCCGGCATTCTCCAGGCTTTCATCGCCGTCGACGGCGAACGCATCACACCGCGACAACCAATCGCCTGGTTGAGGACGGCCTGAGATGCCGGCCACGCTGCCCGGTGCCCGCGGGGCGGTCATCACCGGTTGGGGAAGCGCCTTGCCGGAACGCGTCGTGACGAACGCCGACCTCACCAAGACGCTCGACACCTCCGACGAATGGATCAAGGAACGCAGTGGTATCTCCGAGCGACACATCGGTGGTACGACCGCCGGACTCAGCATCGCGAGCGGTCGGGCCGCTCTCCTGATGGCCGGCGTCGATCCATCCGAGATCGACGCCCTGGTGCTGTCGACAACCACTCCCGACCGCACCGTTCCGGCCACCTCGGCCCATGTGCAGAACGCCCTCGGACTGTCCTGTGGTGCGTTCGACGTCAACGCCGCGTGCAGCGGTTTCGTCTACGCCCTCACGGTGGCTCACGGCTTGATCGCCGTGGGAGCGCGCAAGATTCTCGTCATCGGGACCGACACCTTGTCGCGCATCACTGACTGGTCCGACCGCAACACCGCCGTGTTGTTCGCCGATGGATCCGGTGCCGTCGTGTTGGAGGCGGTCGACGGACCCGGGCAATTGCTCGCGTGGGACATCGACTCCGATGGCTCCGCGGAGGATCTTCTCTATTCGGACATCGGCGGTTTCATCCACATGGAAGGCAAGGAGGTCTTCCGACGCGCGGTACGAATCATGGTCGACTCCGGACAGAAGTCACTCACGGCCGCCGGTGTCTCCGCTGAAGACATCGCCCTCGTCGTTCCCCATCAGGCGAACATCCGAATCATTCAGGCGGCCTGTGAGCGCCTCGGAGTTCCCATGGAGAAGGCGGCGACCGTTCTGCACCACACGGGCAACACGTCGTCGGCATCCATCCCGCTGGCTCTGGTCGATGCGTTGAACGCCGGACGTCTGCGAGCGGGCGACCTCGTGCTCCTGGTCGGATTCGGCGCCGGGATGACGGCCGCCAGTGCCGTCCTGCGGTGGGGGGCAAAACCGTGAGTCGCGTGGTCCTGATCACCGGAGGTTCCAAGGGCATCGGTTTGGCCACCGCCCGGCGATTCGCCGCCGCCGGAGACCGCGTGGCGGTGACCTACAACTCGTCTCCCCCGCCCGACGGGTTCTTGGCGGTGCCGTGCGACGTTCGTTCGTCCGAATCGGTCGATGCCGCGTTCGCCACCGTCGAAGAGTCCCTCGGCCCGGTCGAAATCCTGGTGTCGAACGCCGGCGTCACCCGCGACGGGTTGCTGCTCAAAATGTCCGAGGAGTCCTTCACCGACGTGCTGGATGCGAACCTCACGGCGTCCTTTCGGGTGGCCAAACGAGCGTCCAAGGGCATGATCCGCGCGCGTCACGGACGCATCATCTTCGTGGGTTCGGTGGTCGGATTGTTGGGCTCGGCGGGTCAGGCCAACTACGCCGCCTCCAAGGCCGGACTGGTCGGACTCGCCCGGTCGTTAGCTCGCGAATTCGCCAGCCGCTCGATCACCGTCAACGTCGTCGCCCCCGGCCCGGTCGAGACCGAGATGACCGCCGCGCTCGGCCCGGATCGTCTGGCCGAGTTGTCAGCCGCCGTTCCCATGGCCCGCATCGCCAGCGCCGACGAGATCGCCGCCGCCATCACCTTCCTGGCATCCGAAGATGCCGGCTACATCACCGGGGCGGTGCTGCCGGTCGATGGTGGACTCGGCATGGGGCACTGACCGGAGTCCGAGATACCTCCGTACCATCCCCCCACCGTTTACAGTTGAGACGCGCCCCGTGGCGCAGTCAGGAGACTCAGTCATGGATCAGGAACTTTTCGCTCGCTTCGTCAAGTGCGCCGTCGACGTACTCAGTGTCGACGCCGACAAGGTTGTTCCCGGGGCCTCCTTCGGCGATGACCTCGAAGCCGACAGCCTCGATCTCGTCGAGTTGGTGATGGCCCTCGAAGAGGAATTCGGCGTCGAGGTCCCCGAGAAGGAGGTCGAGGACATCAAGACCGTCGGTCAAGCCTTCGACCTCATCGTCGGAAAGCTGGGCTGATGCTCGGACGCCGTGTCGCCGTCACCGGGCTCGGCGTCGTCTCGACCTGCGGCCTCGGCAAGGACGCCTTCTGGGCCGGCCTCCATGGCCCCGGCCTGACGGACCGCCAATGGGTCACCATCGATGATTGGGACCCGAGCCCGTACTTCGACAATCCCAAAGAAGCCCGACGAGCCGATCGCGTCGAACAGTTCGCCCTGGCCGCCGCGGCCGAGGCCCTGAGTCAAGCCGGCGACGTCCG
>JAURHL010000092.1 GCA_030833305.1 Acidimicrobiales bacterium
CTGTGACCCTTCACCCACTGAAAATCGGGGCGTTCGGCCTCGGGATAGGCCTCGTAGAGGGCGATCAGGTCCCGCCACAGGTCGGCGTTGGCCACCGGTTCCTTCTTGGCGTTGCGCCACCCGTTGGCCTTCCAACGCACCCACCAACGGTCCTTGAAGCAGTTCACGACGTAGGTGGAATCGCTCACGATCACCAGTCGTTTGGTTTGCGCGCGCGCCACCGGACCCATGGTGCGGATGGCCTCGATGGCCGCCACCAACTCCATGCGTTGGTTGGTCGTCGGCGATTCTCCCCCCGAGCCGCGCGGATCGCCGTCGGGTGCCACGGCCCACGCCCAACCTCCCGGCCCGGGGTTTCCGCTGCACGCACCATCGGTGTAGACGGACAACACACGGTCGATGGAATGGGCGGACGTCGGAGTGTTCATGGGGTGCTCATGTTCGCACACGTAACACCTACCAATCGGTAACCGTGCGAGACTGACGACATGCTGTTCGACGGTTCCGTGCATCAACTCCCCGACACCGATCCCGGCGAAACCCAAGAGTGGCTGGACTCGCTCGATGCCGTCATCGACGTTCACGGCAAGGTTCGCGCTCGGTATCTGCTCTCGCGTTTGCTCGAACGGGCACGCGAATCGCAGGTCAGTTTCCCTGCCACGGTCTCCACGCCCTACGTCAACAGCATCCCGCGAGAACACGAACCCTGGTTCCCCGGGGACGAGCACATCGAACGTCGCATTCGCGCGTACATCCGCTGGAATGCCGCCGCCATGGTGGTGCGGGCCAACAAGCACGCCGAGGGCATCGGCGGCCACCTGTCCACGTTCGCCAGTTCGGCCTCGCTGTACGAGATCGGCTTCAACCACTTTTTCCGCGGCAAGGACGACGGCACCGCCGGCGACCACATCTACTTCCAGGGCCATGCCGCACCGGGTGTGTACGCCCGCGCCTTCCTCGAGGGACGGCTGAGCGAGAACGACCTCGATCATTTCCGCCGCGAGATCGGCCGTGATGGTCGCGGGCTCTCCAGCTACCCACATCCGCGTCTGATGCCCGACTTCTGGGAGTTCCCCACCGTCAGCATGGGACTCGGTCCCATCAGCGCCATCTATCACGCGCGCTTCAATCGGTATCTGCTCAATCGTCAACTGGACGACACCAGCAACAGTCGCGTGTGGGCGTACATCGGCGACGGTGAGACCGACGAGCCCGAGACCCTGGGCGCTTTGTCGCTGGCCTCGCGTGAACAACTCGACAACCTCGTCTTCGTCGTGAACTGCAACCTGCAGCGTCTCGACGGGCCGGTGCGCGGCAACGGCAAGATCATCCAGGAACTCGAGGCCGTCTTCCGTGGTGCCGGTTGGAACGTCATCAAGGTCATCTGGGGATCGAAGTGGGACAACCTGCTGGCCCAGGACAAGGACGGCGTGTTGCTCAACAAGATGAACTCCACCGTCGACGGCGAGTTCCAGCGTTACACGGTGGAGGACGGCAACTTCATCCGCGAGAACTTCTTCGGACCCGACCCGCGTCTACGCCAGATGGTGGCCCACCTCACCGACGACGAACTGCGCACCCTCCCCCGCGGTGGCCACGACTACCGCAAGTTGTACGCCGCGTATCGTGCCGCCGCCCAGAACCTGGGCAGTGGCCGACCCACGGCCATCTTGTGCAAGACCGTGAAGGGCTGGACCCTCGGGCCCGAGATCGAGGGTCGCAATTCCACGCACCAGATCAAGAAGATGAACGCCGATCAGTTGCGCGCCTTACGCGATCGTCTCTACCTACACGACGAGATTCCCGATTCGGCGCTCGAGGGTGACGTGCCTCCGTACTTCCGCCCGAGCGAGGGATCGATCGAGTACCAATACCTGCAGGAGCGTCGTCGTGCCCTCGGTGGTTCGGTCCCCAAGCGCGTCGTGCGCGCGCGCCGGCCCCTGGAGTTGCCCGACGACTCGGCCTTCACCGAACTCGACGGCGGATCCGGCGAGCAGGCCGTGAGCACCACGATGGGATTCACCCGTCTGTTACGCAGCCTGGCCCGTGACGAGAAGTTCGGGTCGCGCGTGGTACCCATCATCCCCGACGAGGCCCGCACCTTCGGCATGGACTCGCTCTTCCGCGAGTTGCGTATCTACGCCTCGCAGGGGCAGAAGTACGAGCCGGTCGATCACGACCTGCTGTTGTCGTACACCGAGTCCTCCGACGGCCAGATCCTGGAGGAGGGCATCACCGAGGCCGGCGCCATGAGCAGCTTCATCGCCGCGGGCACCTCGTACGCCACCCGTGGTGTTCCGTCGATGCCGTTCTACACCTTCTATTCCATGTTCGGATTCCAGCGGGTGGGCGATCTCATCTGGCAAGCCGCCGACAGTCGCGCCCGTGGCTTCCTGCTCGGAGCCACCGCCGGCCGCACCACCTTGATGGGTGAAGGTCTGCAACATCAGGACGGGCACAGCTTGGTGCTGGCCTCCACCGTGCCCGCGTGCCAGAGCTACGACCCCGCCTACGCCTACGAAGTGGCGGCCATCGTGAAGCACGGCTTGCATCGCATGTACGGCGGCGAACTCGGACCCAACGGCGAGAACGATCCCGACGTCTTCTATTACCTCACCTTGTACAACGAGAACTACCCCATGCCCGCGCGGCCGGCCGGAGTGACCGACGCCGACATCGTGTCGGGCCTCTATCGCTGGCAGGCCGCGCCGACGAACGCCACGCACCGGGCCACCATCCTGTTCAGCGGTTCGGCCCAAGGAGCCGCGCAGGCCGCGGTCGTCGAGTTGGCCGAGAAGTTCGACGTGGGCGCCGAGCTGTGGTCGGCCACCAGTTACAAGGTGTTGCGTGAGAACGCCTTGTCTGTCGAGCGTGACAATCGTCTGCATCCGTCCCGTCCCCCCGACACACCACGAGTCACTGATTTGTTGGCGCGAACCGAGGGCCCCATCACCGCGGTCACCGATTTCATGAAGATCGTTCCCGAGCAGATCGCGCGATTCGTGCCGGATCGCGTCTTCGTGCCGCTCGGCACCGATGGCATGGGGCGAAGCGACACCCGTGAGGCGTTGCGTGCGCACTTCGAGGTGGACATGCCCTCCGTCGTGGTCGCGGTGCTGTCCAGCTTGCTTCGGTCGGGCGCCATTGCCGCGTCGGTGGTGGAGGACGCGATCGCCCGATACGGCCTCGACCCTGGTCGCGTGGATCCATACATCGTCTGACGAGTGGGCTCGCCCTTCGAGGCTCGTCTACCCTGACGCCATGTCCGCATCCTCCGGCACGCTCTTCATCACCGGTGATCCCGCCGCCGACAAGTTGCTCAATGCGAACGGAACGGCGTTGCTCATCGGCATGCTCCTCGACCAACAGGTGCCCATGGAGTGGGCGTTCAAGGGGCCGTTCACGCTGAAGCAGCGCCTCGGCCATCTCGACACGCGCAAGATCGCCGCGATGGATCAGGAGAGCTTCGTGGCGCTGTGTTGCGAGAAGCCGGCGATCCATCGCTTCCCCGCCTCCATGGCCCGACGCATCCACGAGCTGTGTGCGATCCTGGCCGCCTCGTACGGGGGCAAGGGCGAGAACATGTGGGCCGACGTGAAGACCGGCGCCGAATTGTTCGAACGCCTGCGCACTCTTCCGGGCTTCGGCGAGGAGAAGGCGCAGATCTTCGTGGCACTCCTCGGCAAGCGCATGGGCGTTCGCCCGCGTGGATGGAAGGAAGCCGCCGGCGTGTTCGGTGACCACGAACCCCGCACGGTGGCCGACATCGACTCCCCCGAGCAATTGTCGAAGGTGCGCGCGTGGAAGAAGGCCGAAAAGGCCGCCGAACGCGACAAACAGAGTCGCCCCCTGAAGAAGCCCACTCCGCGCAAGTAACGCGCCTCGCGACGCCTTCGGCGTTGACGGTTTCTTGACCATCGCGCGGATGACGACCGGCCGGTACAAACGACACTCGTGACATGGGTTCGATGCGCCGACTTCTCACCTTCACGATCGTCTCGGCCGTGCTTCCCCTCGCGCACGCGTTGCCGGCATCTGCGGTCACGACCACCGCCACCTTCATATTGCAGACGTCATCCACCATCGGCTTGATGGGCGTCGACGCCACCTACACCGACTCGAATCCCGGCGGTTACGAGAAGATGATCCGCTGGAGCTCGGATGGACGTCTGTGGGACTACGACCAAACTCTCGGTTCGAGCACCTACGGTTGGCGAACCGGGCAAGTGAACGGAGTCACGGTTTCTGGAACACCGCGACAGATCCGTCTCGAGTTTTATCCGCACCCCACCACCACCTGCTCGGGCACCAACGAGAACGACGCTTGTTACTGGCTCACCTACGACCCCTGGACCGCGACTCGCGGAGGAGCCCACGTTCAAGTGGAGTCCAGTCGAGGAGCCGGCTGGCTGAACGTCGGAACGGTGGCGTTGCCGACCCTCGGCGTCGACAACGCCTTCCGCATGGACGGCGACGTCCTCTCGGGTTCGTCCATCCCGGACGGCCGGTTGTCGATCGATCTCTTTCAGGTTGATTGCAGTTGGCACGAGACCTGTGGACACCCGCCAGTGAACGACCGTGGCAACAAGATCGGGGCCTTCGCCTCGTCCACCAACCGCGGCGCTCGTTGGACGGGCGGAGTCGCGTGGCCCGGTCAATACATCGTGTTCATCAAGGACCACGCCCGAGGAATTCACCTTCACGGCTTCGCCCAGATCAGCGCATCCAGTATTCCCGCCATCGATTTGGATGCGCCGTGTTTCGGACTCGACACCTGCGTGATGGATCAAGGAAACGTTCCCGCGGCATCGGGAGGATTCCACCCCACCGATCCGGTTCGTGTTCTCGACACCCGCAAAGGATGGGGTGTCTCCAACGGTATGTTGCGTTTCGGCGACGGCAGCCAGTCCTCCACCAATCCACTTCTGCGTGCCGACGACGCCGCGAATCACGATCTGCGCGTGCTCGGGGTGGGAGGGGTTCCCGCGAGCGGGGTGAGCGCGGTGCTGCTCAACGTCACCGCCATCGAACCGGCCACGAACGGTTTTCTCACCATCGGCCCCCGACCGGCGGGCAGTGGTGACCTCTTCGACGATCAACACTCCTTTGGTGACTGGCCGAACGCCTCCAACCTGAACGTGCGCGCCGGTCAGACCGCGCCGAATCTGGTGTTGGCCCGCGTGGGTGCCGGGGGGCGCATCAGGCTGTACAACTACGGATATCCGCTGCACATGGTGGCCGACATCGCCGGCTGGTTCGACACCGGATCGAGTGTCACCAGTCCGAGTGGTCTCGGTTTCTTCGGTGTCACACCAACACGGATTCTCGACACGCGCAACGGCATCGGGGGCGCAGCCGGTGTCGCGCGCTTCGAAGTCGGCGATGATCGGGTGATCCCCATTCGCGGTGTGGCCGGCGTTCCGAGCGACGCCGAGTCCGTCGTGGTCAACATCACCGCGGTCGACCCCACGGGCACCGGCTACGTCACGGCCTACCCGTCCGGGACATCGGTGCCCGACGCGTCGAACTTGAACGTGCGGCGTAATCAGGACCGACCCAATTTGGCCGTGGTCCGCATCGGCGCCGACGGCGCGATTCGCTTGACGACTCGTGAGGCGGCCACGCATCTGTTGGTCGACGTTCAGGGCTACTACGCCCCCACCAGCGTCGGCACGCGACGCACGACCACCATGAATCCGGTGCGTATCTTCGACACCCGCAACGGCATCGGCACCTCGGCCGGGCGTCTGGGGCCCGGCGAAACCCGAACGGTTCAGGTGGCGGGCCCATCGGGAGTGGCTGGGATCCCCGCCAATGCCACGGCCGTCTACGTGAACATCACCTCGGTGGCGGCCTCGGCGTGGGGCTGGCTCGCCGTGTGGCCCACCGGCGGTCAGCGTCCGGAAGTCTCCAACGTGAACTGGCCCGGTGGCACCGATATCCCGAACATGGCCATCGTTCCCCTCGGCACCAACGGCTCCATCCAGTTGTACAACGACCCCGCGGTCAGCGGTACGACGTCCAGTCACGTGCTCATCGACGTGATGGGATACGTCAGCTGATCTCGTCGGTCAGACTGTGCCGTCGACGACGGCCGACAACGATCGTCCGAACGTGCCGAGATCGAACTGAGAGGCCCGTGACCGCGCCGAAGAAGACATCGACGCACGCAACGACTCGTCGTTCATGAGACGACGGGTGCAGTGTGCCAACTCGTCGAGCGTGTGCCAGTGGAACCCGTCCACGCCGTGACGAACGATCTCGGCCGGGCCCGCCGCACCGAACACCACCGGCACGGCACCGGCGGCCATGGCCTCCACCACCGCGATGCCGAAGTGCTCGAACCGATCGGGATGCGTGTCGGGGTCCTCGCCGAAGCCACCGGCGTGCCAGAAGATCGAAGCTTCCGACAGGGTGGACTCCACCCGCGAGCGCGGCGCGTTCAGATGCACTTCGACGGGCAGACCGATGGCCCCCCGTCGCATGCCCAGCGCGTACTCGCGGCTGGCGGCGTCGGCCCCGCCGACGAACACCAGACGCCAGTCACCGACACCCTCCGACGATGCGACCATGCGCGAGAAGCCGTTCAACAGGTCCGCTTGCTTCTTACAATGGCCGAACGACGGATCGAAGAAGCGGCCGATGGATGCGATGGAGTGCGACTTGGTCCCGGGCATCACCGACGGACGCACGGGTGGATGCACCACCACACTGTCGACGCCCCACAGATTCCGGATCCAGGTGGAGGTGTAGGCCGAGTTGGCCATGAAGGTGGAGTACGTGCCCACCCACGACATGTCCACCAGTCGCCGCTCGAGACCTCGCTTCACACCCGCCACCGGGCCGGGCAATCGCGGAACCGTCGACAACACCGCCGAACCCACACGCGCCACGTTACGCACCACGCGCTGACGCGGAGTGGTGGGCAGTCCCGGGAAGTGGACGTAGTACAAGCCCCTCGGAGCCCGATTGCGCGCGTCGCTCAGATAGGTGCCGTTGACGAAGACGTCGTATTCGGCGCTGGCCTCGCTGGCCTGCTCGTCGTCGACCACCTTTCGCCACTCGCAGCCCGAGAGATCCACGCCCAGACGCGATCGTGTCGTTTCGACGTCGATCGGCTCCGGTCCGAGAAGGGTCACCTCGTGACCACTCTGCAGACACTCGGCGATGGCGCCACTCACCTGTTCGCCACCGCCGTAGGTGGACCAGTAGAGGTTGTAGATCGCGACGCGACTCACTTGGAGACTTCCCAACGCATCAGGGACCCGCGCGACACGTGCCGATCCATCATCCAACGATCCCGCAGCATCGCCGGGAGAAGACTCAGGTAACTCTTCAGCACGCGTCGCCGGTGGCGAGCCTCCGGACGAGCCGGCATGCGCA
>JAURHL010000093.1 GCA_030833305.1 Acidimicrobiales bacterium
GTCGTCATCGTGGCCGTGTTGGCGGGCTTGGTCGGTGTGGCGGTCGGTCGTCGAATCATGCGCCCACTCGAACGCGTCAGCGAGGCCGCCGGCGACATCGCCGAGGGTGGTCTCGACACCCGACTGGATTCCGAAGTGGACCCCGACCTGGCTCGCCTCGTCACCTCGTTCAACGGCATGGCCGACGCCGTGCAGACCCGCATCGAACGCGAGGCGCGATTCGCCAGCGACGTCAGCCACGAACTTCGATCGCCAATCACGTCACTGGCCGCCGCGGTGGAGGTTCTCGACGCTCGACGCGCCGATCTCAACGACCGGACGCAACAGGCCCTCGACGTCGTCATCAGTCAGGTCAGGCGTTTCGATCAAATGGTCATCGACCTGCTCGAGTTGTCCCGACTCGACGTGGGGGTCACCGACTTGCATCGGGAGACAACCGAACTGGCTCCGCTCGTACGTCGCATCGCCCAGCGCTACGGAGCAGATGGATTGCTCGTCGAGGTCGAGTCGGGCTCTGACGGAATGGCCCCGATCGACAAACGCCGTTTCGAGCGCATCATGGCGAACCTGGTCGACAATGCCCGGATACACGGTGGAGGAGCCACGCGCGTCGTCATCGGAGACGCACGCGACGACGCGCCTGAAGTCGATCGTCCCATGGTCTTCGTGGCCGTCGAGGATTCCGGACCCGGAGTCACCGCCAGTGAGCGAGCCCGCATCTTCGAGCGTTTCGCCCGCGGGTCGGCGGGGCGCAGTCGATCCGGTGGAACCGGACTGGGTCTCGCTCTGGTCGCCGAACACGTCCGCGCCCACGGAGGGCGTACGTGGGTCGAGGACTCCCGCACCGGCGGCGCGCGTTTCGTGGTGACCTTTCCGAAGGAGGATTCATGAGACGGCGCATCTGCTCCATCGTGCTCGTGGCGATGACGGCGGTTTCCTGTTCGATCCCCGGCTCGGGCGACGTTCGCACCATCGACCCCGAGGACATCCCCTACGAGTTGTACGCCACGACCACGGCCGCCCCCACGACCACCGTCGCGATCACGACGACTACTCCCGCATCCGAAAGCACCACCACCAGCTCAACGGTCCCGGTGGAGGTCGTGTCCCTCTTCTTCGTCGCCGGAGCCCAATTGGTTCCCATCAATCGGCTGTTGCTGACGCCCGCCGTCGCCCCTCAGGTGCTGGCCGCGTTGGCCGAAGGTCTTCCCGAGGGCGACCCCTCGGCCGGACTTCGCACGGCCTTACCGACGGACTTCGTGGCCCTCGTCGAGGTGTCGCGGGGAATCGCGACGGTCGATCTCCCGCCCTCATTCGTCACCGAGCTTCCGGGTGCCGAGCAGCGGCTCGCCATCGCTCAGATCGTGCTCACCCTCACCCGACGCGCCGGTATCGGCCAGGTGACCTTCACGGCCCTGTCCCGACCGCAAAGCGTTCCCCGCGGGCGCGGTGACCTCGCTGGCCCGGGTGAGGCGGTGGCGTGCGACGACTACGCGAACTTGCTTCCCGCCGGTTACTCGTGCTGAATCAGTAACCCAAACGTTCGACCCGATCGGGTCGTTGCTGCCAATCCTTGTCGACCACGACGTGCAACTCGATGAAGACGCCCTCGGGGAGCTGTTTGCGCACGAGGATGCCGACGTTCTTCAACACCGAGCCACCCTTGCCGATGACCATGCCCTTCTGGCTCTCCCGCTCGACGACGATCTCACATCGCACGCGGGGCCACTCCCACTCGGTCACGCGGGTGGCGATGGAATACGGCAATTCATCCCGGAACACCGCCAGCAACTGTTCGCGCACCAGTTCGGCGACCCATTCGGCCTCGGGCAGATCACTCACGACATCGTCGGGGTAGTACTGAGGTCCCTCGGGAAGTCGCGACGAGATGTAGTCCACCAATTCGGCGATCCCCTCGCCCGTTTTGGCCGAAACGGCGAAGTATGCGAGAGCGTCGAGTTCGGCCGAGGCCGACAACTGCTGGAGAGTGCGATCGCGACCGGCGCGGTCCGTCTTGTTGACGACCACCACTGTCTTGGACAGGTCCAGCCGCGACGCCACCCAACGGTCACCCGAGCCGAAGGGCATCGAGCCGTCGAGAACCAGACACGCCACGTCGACGTCGGCGAGAGAATCGATCGCGGCGGCGTTCACCCGCTCCCCGAGGGCGGTGACCGGCTTGTGCAACCCGGGGGTGTCCACGAAGACGATCTGGCACTCCGGTCGAGTCAAGACGCCACGCACCTGACGGCGGGTCGTCTGGGGCTTGTTCGACACGATGGAGACCTTCTGCCCGCAGATGGCGTTGAGCAGTGTGGACTTGCCCACGTTGGGACGACCAACCAACGTGACGAATCCGGAGCGCATCCAGATCGACGCTATCGGGAGTCACACGGTCGCCTGTTCGCTCCGCCACGAAGACCGTCGTCTGCTGTGCCAATCTTGGACATGGCTCGAGGATCGATCGACTTCCGCCGCTGGTTCGACCGCATGGCTCCGCAGACCCTGCAGATCGCCACCATGCTCCTGTACCTCAACGGGTTCTTCGCCGTGATCGGCTTCATGGACAAGTCCGACTGGGTCGGATACGCCCGCGTGGACAAGGGCACGATCGGGACGGTCGTGGGACTGGTGGTGGTCGTGTCCTTCATCGCCAGTGGGTTGCTGATGGCGAACGATCGCCGAGCGGGCTACCGCCTCGGGCTCTTCGCGGCCTTCTCCCCGTTCCTGTTGCGTTTCTGGATTCTCTCGGATTCTCGCTTCGATCTTTGGGACCGCATCAGCGGCGGGAACACGATCAGCCTGCTCTTCGACGTGGCCCTGTGCGCGTTGCTCTTGCACCCCATGAGCCGGGAGCACCAGCGCGTCTGGTATCGCTGAGTTCGGAGTCGACCCCCGCATCTGGCAGGATGACTCCATGAGCGCACGAGTCATCAACGGAGTCGAAGGTCTGAAGTCCGCGGTCGGAGAGCACCTGGGCTACAGCGAGTACATGGAGATCACCCAGGAGCGGGTGAACCAGTTCGCCGATGCCACGGGCGATCACCAGTGGATCCACGTCGACGTCGAACGCGCCAAGACCGGACCGTTCGGTGGACCGATCGCCCACGGGTACCTCACCTTGTCGCTCGGACCGGCGCTCTACCCCACGGTGGTGCGCATCGACGGCTTCTCGGTGGGCGTCAACTACGGCGACAACAAGGTTCGTTTCCCCTCCCCCGTGCCGGTGGGAGCCCGCCTGCGCCTCGGTGTGAAGTTGCTGCAGGTGGAAGAGATCGCCGGTGGCGTCCAGACCACCATGGAGTTCACCTTCGAGTGCGAGGGTGCACCCAAGCCGTCCTGCGTGGCCGAGATCATCTTCCGTTCGTACGTCTGAGCTCACCGTGCGGTGCGGTGGTCACCGGAAGTTGGGCATCACCTTGGTGGCGAAGAGTTCCAGGGTCTCCAGATTCGGATAGTCGGGGCACCACGGGACCAGACCACGACAACCGAGAGCCAGATAGCGCTCGATCTTCTCGCTCACTTGCTCGGGCGTTCCGACAAGGTTGCCCTCGCGCCACGACGTGACGTCCTCGCCCCACAAACTGCGACTACCGGCGGCCTCGATCTCGGCCTCCGTTTCGCGAATGAAGACCTCGGGCGACCACGTCATGCGAATGGAGGACGGATCACGACCCACTTCCCGACAGTGATTCCACAGGGTGTTGCGCTTTCGTTCCCACTCCTCGGGATTACCACCGAAGTTGGAGCAATCGGCGTACATGGCCACCACCCGCAGCGTCAGCTGCTCGCCGCCGCCGCCGATCCAGATGGGTGGCATGGGTTTCTGCAGCGGCTTCGGGTCGCAGTTCGCCCGGTTCAATTCGTAGTAGCGACCCTTGTACGTGGTCTCCGATTCGGTCCACATCGAGCGGACGATCTCGACACTCTCACGCAACATCCCGATGCGGTCCTTGGGCTTGGGAAAGTCGTAGCCGTAGGCGCGGTACTCGTTCTCGTACCACCCGGCTCCGATTCCCCACTCCAATCGGCCCCCCGACATGACGTCGACGGTCGAGGTCACCTTGGCCAACAATCCCGGGTTGCGATAACTGTTGCAGCCGACCATCTGACCGAGACGGATGCGCGACGTTCGCTGACTGATCGCGGCGATGGTCGACCAGCACTCGAAGACGGTTTCGTGCGCGGGACGGGGCACGTTGTGGAAGTGGTCGTACACCCAGATCGAGTCGTAGCCGAGACGCTCGGCCGCTTCGGCCACCTCGACCGTCTTGGCCCACTTGGCCGCCGGATCCTCGATGGACGCCAGTTCCATCTTCCAACCCTGGGGGACGAACATCCCGAAAACGATGCCCTCGGGAGAGGTTCCACGAAGCGTTTCACGGGTCTCGGCCATGGGCGCACCATAACCAATCGGCGGTCCATGACCGGATTCGTGGGGTGGTTGGAACACGCCCTAACTTCGAACTCATGAACGAATTCACGGTCGGAGCGGTTCACGAAGCCATCGCCACGACACGCCCGGACCAGGAATGTCTGGTCTTTCGCGACCGTCGTCTCACGTGGAACGACGTCACCGAACGCACCCGCCGGTTGGCGGACTACCTCCGCGGGGCCGGACTCGGCTGTCGCACTGAGCGCGCGAACCTGCCGACACACGAGAGTGGCCAGGATCATCTGGCCATCTACCTGCACAACGGGAACGAGTACCTGGAGTGCATGCTGGCATCGTTCAAATGTCGCGTCGCCCCATTCAATGTGAACTATCGATACGTGGCCGAGGAGTTGACGTACCTGTTGCGCGACTCGGGCGCCACCGCCATCGCTTTCCACTCGAGCTTCGCGCCGATGCTGCAGTCCGTTCTCGACGACGTGCCCGATCTGCGGGTTCTGCTGCAGGTTCCCGACGAATCCGAGAACGACCTGCTTCCCGGAGCGGTGTGGTACGAGGACGCCATCGCGGCCGGAAACCCGTCCGATGATCTCGAGGCATCACCTGACGATCTCTACATCCTGTACACCGGCGGAACCACCGGCATGCCCAAAGGCGTGATGTGGCGTCAGGCGGACGCGTTGGTGGAGTGCTTCGGTGCCCCACGAACGGCGGAATCGATCGCGGAGATCGTGGCCGCGGCCACCGGACGGCGGGCCCTCATCGCTCCACCCTTCATGCACGGCGCGGGCCACTGGGTGGCCATGGGAACATGGAACGCCGGTGGAACGGTCTTCGTGCCGAGCATCCCGGAACGACTGGATCCGCGCGACATTTGGAGCATCGTCGAACGCGAACGAGTCGATTTCCTCCTCATCGTGGGCGACGCCTTCGCACGACCACTCATCGACGAACTGAACACGAACCGGTACGACCTGTCCTCGCTGAACGTCCTGCTCTCCGGCGGTGCCGCGTTGTCGGCGCACCTGAAGGAGGAGCTGCTGGCGATCGCCCCGCATCTGATGATCATCGACGGGCTGGGCTCCTCGGAGGCCGGCGGACAGTTGACCCACGTGTCGGCCGCTGGCGGCGCCAGCACGGGTACCTTCCCCCTCGCCCCGAACAACCACGTCCTGTCGGAGGACCTCACGCGGGTTCTCGAAGCCGGCGACCCCGAGGTGGGCTGGCTCGCCAAGAGCGGACGCCTGGCGCTCGGCTATCTCGGCGACCCGGCCAAGACCGCGCGCACCTACCCCGTCATCGACGAAGTTCGATACGTCGTGCCCGGCGACCGCGCGGTGCTACTCGAGGGGAACATCGTCGAACTACGGGGCCGCGACTCGGTCACCATCAATTCCGGCGGCGAGAAGATCTTCGCCGAAGAGGTCGAAATGGCGATCAAGCCGCACCCCGACGTCTTCGATTGTGTCGTGACCGGACGACCGAGCGAACGTTGGGGCAACGAGGTGGTCGCGGTGGTCCAACTACGACCCGGCACCAATCCGAGCGATCAGGACCTTCTCGACGAGGCGTCCAAGCACGTGGCCCGCTACAAGTTGCCCAAGGCCGTCGTGCGCGTGGAGTCCATCGTGCGCTCTCCTTCGGGCAAGGCCGACTACCGCTGGGCCAAGGAGATCGCGTCGAAGTCCTGAAACGGAACCGTCCGTCGACGGGTCAGATCGGCAGGTCGCCGGTGGCCTTGCTGGTGGTACCGGTGTCGGTGAACGCCTTGATGGTGTTCTCGGCGATGCGCATCTGGTGGATCTCGTCGGCTCCATCGGCGAATCGGGCCCAGCGGGCGTGTTGCATCATGTTCGCCAACGGCGTGTCGGTGGAATAGCCGAGGGCGCCGTGCACCTGGATGGCGCGGTCGATGATGCGGTTGAGGCTGTTGGCCACGAAGTGCTTGGCCATCGACACCTCGGTGCGGAAGTCGTCGCCACGGTCGATCTTGTAGGCGGCATGAAGGATCATCAGCTTGCACTGATAAATCTCCATGGCCGAATCGGCGATCATCCACTGCACGCCCTGCTTCTCGGCGAGGTACGAGCCGTGCGAGTAACGCTTCAGGGAACGATCGACCATCATGTTCAGAGCGGTCTCGGCTTGGGCGATCCAACGCATGCAATGGGCCAGTCGCGCCGGACCCAGTCGGTATTGACCCAAGCGATGTCCGTTGCCACGTCCACCGAGAATCTGCGAGTCGTGCACCCGTAGGTCGCTGATCACGATCTCGCTGTGACCGCCGGGACCGTGCATGGTCTCGACCTCGCGAACGTTGTTCCAACCCTCGGTCGGCAGGTCGACGATGAACGCCGTGTTCGCACCGCGGGATCCCTCGGGCACGTCCAACTCGGTGCGGGCGATGAGAATGGCGAACTTGGCACGGTTCGCCCCCGAGATGAACCACTTGTGACCGTTGATGATCCACTCGTCACCATCCTTGATGGCGAAAGTCTTGATCAGTGTCGGATCGGAACCCGCAACCTCGGGTTCGGTCATCGCGAAGCACGACGACGACACTCCGTTGCACAGCGGCTTCAGGTATTTCTCCTTCTGCTCCGGCGTGGCCCAGTGCAGCAACGTGTGCATGTTGCCCTCGTCGGGCGCCTGGCAGTTGAACACCCACGGACCGACGCGTGTCTTGGCCGCCTCGGCCTGCACGAGATGGCAGAGGTCGTCGCTGGCGAGTGCGACGGGCGCCGGCTCCGGCGCGACCGGCGGCGGTGGTGGCGGCGGCGGTTGCCGGACGGGAGAGGATGACGCCCTCCCGGAGGATCCTCCCAACTGCGTGTCCAATTCGCGCGCTGGCGGCAATGGCGGTGCGGGACAGGGACACACGACCAGCGCAGGCGGCAGCTCGGACCCGGGAACCTTCACCATCCCAACTACGGCCTGCGTAGG
>JAURHL010000094.1 GCA_030833305.1 Acidimicrobiales bacterium
CATCAACGGAAGTTGCGACTGGACATCCCCGCGGCCACCTCGAGTGGCGTCAGGTGCTCGGCCACGATGTTCACCACGCCTTCATTGCGTTCCAGTCGACCCCGGACGAGCAATGCCGCCGCGCCACGCGCCACCGGACGAAAACGCTTCCAGCAGCCCACCGACACCACGATGTTGATGAGACCGGTTTCGTCCTCGAGGTTCATGAACGTGGTTCCTTGCGCGGTGGCCGGTCGCTGACGATGCGTCACGACACCGGCCACCCACACCTTGGTGGCGTCGATGGTGGCCAGTCGTTCGGCGGTGACCACACCCATGTCGTCGAGCCGTTCGCGCAGGAACTGCGTCGGATGTCCGGTGGGAGCCACGCCGGTGGCCCACAGATCGGCGACCGCCACCTCGATGGGTTCCATGCCGGGCAACGTCGGTGCGACGGTGGCGGTGGCCAACCCGGGCAAGCGATCGATGCGTGATTGCGCCGCCGCCCCCGCGGCCCACAACGCCTCGCGTCGTTCCATGGCGAAGCATTCCGAGAAGACGCCGCCAGTGGCCATGGCCTCCAGTTGCGCCAACGTGATCTCGGGAACACGCCGCACCAGATCCTCGATGTCGCGATAGTCGCCGTTCTCCACGTGCTCACGGTCGATGTGTTCGGCCAACTCGGTGCCCACACCGCGCACCGAACCGATGCCCAGTCGCACGGCGAAACCGCCGTGACTCTCGGGGCACACTTCCAACGTGGCACCCGCGGCGGACGCGCGCAGGTCCGGGGTGCGCACCACCACGCCGTGTCGACGAGCATCTTGTGCCAACGAATGCGGACTCCAGAAACCCATCGGTTGAGCGTTCAACAAACCCGCGTAGAACGCCGCCGGTTCGTGCAACTTCAACCACGACGACGCGTACACGAGATACGCGAAGGACACCGAATGACTCTCGGGAAATCCGTAGTTGGCGAAAGCCGCCATCTTGTCGAAGAGCTGATCGGCGATGTCTCCGGTGATGCCACGCTCGGCCATACCCTCGTACAGACGAGCGCGCAGTCTTTCCATGCGTTTTTGACTGCGTTTGGATCCCATGGCCTGACGCAGTTGATCGGCTTCCGATGGCGTGAAGCCGGCCACGTCGATGGCCATCTGCATCAGTTGTTCCTGGAACAACGGAATACCCAACGTCTTCCCCAGACTGTTCTCGAGCAACGGATGCAGATACGTGATGGGTTCTTGTCCGTTGCGACGCCGAATGTACGGGTGCACGGAGCCACCCTGAATGGGGCCGGGGCGAATGAGAGCCACCTCGACCACCAGGTCGTAGAAGCGACGGGGTTTCAGTCGCGGCAACGTGGCCATCTGGGCGCGCGACTCGATCTGGAACACGCCCACGGTGTCGGCGCGACACAGCATGGCGTACACGTCGTCGTCCTGAGGCAACGTGGCCAGATCGATCTCGACGCCCTTGTGCTCGCGTACCAGATCGACCGCACCGTGCAACGCCGACAACATGCCCAGACCCAACAGATCGAACTTCACCAATCCGGCCGCCGCGCAGTCGTCCTTGTCCCACTGCAACACGCTGCGATCGCGCATGCGACCCCACTCCACCGGGCACACCTCGATCACCGGCCGGTCGCAGATGACCATGCCTCCGGAATGAATGCCCAGATGCCGCGGCGCGTCCTCGATTTCCATGGCCATCTCGAGTACCAACGGTGGAATGTCGTGTTCGGGCCGACCATCGGGACCGGCTTGTGGCGCCATGGCGTTGATGCGTCCCCACATGTCCATCTGCTTGGCCCACGCATCCTGCTGACCGGGCGCATAACCGAGAGCTCTGGCCATGTCGCGCACCGCCGAACGCGCGCGATACGTGATGACGTTGGCCACCTGCGCCGTGTGGTGGCGTCCGTAGCGACGAAACACGTACTGGATCACCTCCTCGCGTCGACCACTCTCGATGTCGATGTCGATGTCGGGTGGTCCGTCGCGTTCGGGTGACAGGAAACGTTCGAACAACAATCCGAGCGACACCGCGTCGGCCTTGGTGATGCCGAGCGAATAACACACGGCGCTGTTGGCCGCGCTCCCCCGACCCTGGCAGTAGATGTCGGCGCGTTCGCAGAACTGCACGATGTCCCAGACGACGAGGAAGTAGCCGGCGAACCCCAGCGTCTCGATCACGTGCAGCTCGTGATCGATGGTGCGCCATGCCCGCGCACGAATGCTGAGGTCCTCGCCATCGCGGGGTCGCTCGCCATAACGACGCACGGCACCCTGTTCGGTGAGGCGACGTAGGAATTCCATCTCGGTCAATCCGTCGGGACACGGATACGGCGGCAGGTTCGGCGCCACCAGCGACAGGTCGAAGGCCGCCGCCGCGCCCACTTCGGCGGCGACCTCGACCACGCCCGGATAGCGGGCGAAACGACGCAGTTGTTCCGAGCCACTGCGCACGTGCGCCGCGGCGGCAGCGGGCAACCACGGATCCATGTCGTTCAAACTGCAACGTTTGCCCACCGCCGCCATGGCCGTGGCCAAACGGCGTCGAGCCGGGGTGGCGTAATGCACGTTGTTGCTGGCGACGCAACGCACGTCGACCCGTGCCGCCAATTCGGCGAGGGCATCGTTGCGTGCGCTGTCGAGTGGTTCGCCGTGATCCCACAGTTCGACCAGCACACGATGGCGACCGAACGCGTCGATCAGCCGTTGCAGTTCGCGCAGTGCCGCTTGCGGACCATGATCGACGAGAGCACGCGGAACGATGCCGCGATGATCACCGGTGAGCACCCACCATCGATCGTGCGCGTTGTCGGCGAGCAACGGCAACGTGCATCGAGGCGCAGCTTTGCTCCCCGACAGCTGCGCCAAGCTGAGCGCGCGCGAAAGGTTCGCGTAACCCGTCGGTCCGTCGGCCAGCACCACCAGTTGCCCGGATCCGTTGTGATCGTGCACGGTGATGTCGCTGCCGAACACCGTGGGCAGTCCCACCGCGCGCGCGGCCTCGGCGAAACGCACCACGCCGTAGAGACCGTTGTGATCGGTGATGGCCAGTGCCGACAACTCCAGACGTTGGGCCTCTTCCACCAACTCTTCGGGATGCGATGCCCCGGCGAGAAACGAGAAGTTGGAATGACAGTGCAATTCGGCGTACGGCACCACCGGACGCGGCGTGCCGGTGGTTGGTGTGCCCGTGTCGATGGGCTGATAGGGCTGGCGTCGACGCCCGAACGCCGGGCCGTCACCGCCGGCGTTGGTGGTGGTGGAACCAGGAGCCCGACCGTCGCGACCCCGCTCGTCGGGCGCGGGAGCACGATCGTCGGGGGTGGGTGCACGATCGGAGAGTCGCGCCTCGAGTTCGGCCCAGGTCTTGGGCCCCTGCATCCCCCACGAATACGCCACCGGCCCATTCTACCGAACATATGTTCGTATCCCCACGGCGTTCTGGGTACCAAAAGTGCCGGAAACCGGCTATCCGGGTTACCCAGAACGAGGCGCGGGTATCAGAGGGCGCGCAACACGTCGGCAATCACGTCGTCGGCGTGTTCCAACCCGCAGCTCATGCGCACGGTGCCCGGCGTGATGCCGCTCTCGGCCAACTCATCGGGGGTCATGCCCGCGTGCGTGGTGGACGCCGGATGCGTCACCAGCGTCTCGGGACCACCCATCGAGGTTGCGGCATGACACAACTTGACCGACCGCACAAACTTGGCTCCGGCATCAAGACCGCCCGCCAATTCAAATGACAGCACTCCACCGTGCATGCGGTACTGACGACGGCCCAACTCGTATTGCGGATGGGACTCGAGTCCGGGATGACGCACCCAATTCACGGCCGCTCGCGATTCGAGCGCGCGACCCACCGCCACGGCCGTCGCACCTTGCTGACGCAAACGCGGACCCAACGTGCGCAAACCACGGATGGCGTTCAGTGAATCGAACGGCGACGCGCACGCGCCCTGCAACACGGCGAATCCCCACAACGCGTCGATGAGATCGCGCTCACCGGACACCACGCCCAACGTGGCGTCGTTGTGACCGGCCATTGCCTTGGTCGCCGAATGCACCACCAGGTTCACGCCGTGTTCCAACGGGCGCACACCGAGCGGCGTCGCCAACGTGGCATCCACCACCGTGATCGGCCCCTTGATCGCGCCGAGCTCGTCCAGATCGACCAGATCCAACAACGGATTCGCCGGTGTTTCGGCGAACACCAACATCGTGCGACCGGGAATCACCGCTGCGGCGAACGCACCCGGCTGGGTTCCGTCGACGAACGTGACATCGATACCGAATCGCGGACACACCCCAGCGAGCAACTGCATGGTGCCCCCGTACAACTGCTTCTGCGCGACGATGTGGTCACCACGCGAACACAGACCCAGGATGACGCCGGCGATGGCGCCCATACCCGACGCGTACGCGCGCGCCGCCTCGGCGCCTTCCAGTTCGGCGACCGCGCTCTCGAACGCGTTCACAGTGGGGTTCCCGTGACGGCTGTAGAACTTCTTGGCGAGCGTGGAATGCGCCATTTGGCGACCCTCTTCCAGCGACCCCATGTCGTAGGTGGTCGACGCCCACAGCACCGGGGCCATCGACGTCTGTCCCTCGGGACGACCGGCGCGAATGGTCAGCGTCTCGGGCTGAAGCATCTCGTGCGGGAGCGTTTCGGGGGTTTCGGGCGATGACACACCCCCAGTCAACCACCGTCCAATGCCGGCCCGACCACTCTTTTTCGACCCCGAACCCTCACCGGCCGGTGATTACCCCACGTCGCGGGGATATTTCTGCCCGCACCGACAAACCCGGACAAAAAGTGCGACGTGTCGCTTCCAAGGAACTCAGGACAGATGACAACAAGGTGCTCAAGCCGTGAGCACCACTTACCGATAAAGGCGGCAACTGTCATGACACTCATCGAGACGAACTTCGCGGCGAGAGCCGATCAGCAACGTCGGGAAACCGACGGCGGATCCGCTCATCCCGATTCCGAGCCCATGCCCCGTGCATTGGTGACCCTCGTCCACAACTCCGATCGGCGGTCGGTCGAAGCGGCCCTCCAGATGCAGGGATACGTGGTGCGCAGCACCTCCGATGCCACCGCGGCCGAGGTGATGCTGCGTTCCTTCCAACCCGACATCGTCATCGTCGATGCGAGAGACGCCTACCCGACCTTCAATCGTCTTCTCGGCCAGATCCGTCGTTGCCCCGAGATCTACGTGGTCATCGTCGGTGCGAACTCCGACGAACAGCGCGTCACCGTGTTGCGCAACGGCGCCGATGATGCCGTGCCCACCGAGGCCAGCACCGACGAGTTGGTGCAGCGATGCCAGGCCATGATGCGACGTCCGCGCCCCAAGAACGCCACCGGCTCGGACCTCGATCCCAAGGTTCTCTACTTCGGACCGCTCGTGGTCGATCTGGCCCGACGCGAGATCAAGGTGAACCGTCACGCCATCGCCGCCACCCGACTGGAGTTCGATCTGTTCTCCCAGTTGTGCTTGCGGCCGCTGGAAGTGTGCAGTCGCGCCCAGTTGTTGGAGAACGTGTGGGGGCCGCATTGGGTGGGCGACACCCACGTCGTGGACGTGCACTTGTCGAACCTGCGTCGCAAGCTGACCGAGCGCGCCCCCGACGTGCGGTTCATGCACACGGTGCGCGGTATCGGGTTCCGCTTGGCCGACGATCTGTTGCGTCTGGCGGCTCAGGACCTGGCGTCCAGTCGACTGTTGGACGCGCACGCGATCGAGTCCCGCATCGCCTGAGTCGTTCGCCGGCCCACAGCGTGCCTCAGGCGTACTCGGCCACCAACCACCACTGACCCGACGACACCTCGGCCAGATACGCACGCGGCCCGTCGGACGCCTGCACCACCAACTGGAAGCGGGCCACCCGACGGGCACGTTCGTCCCACCACCGTTCTTCCACCGGCCACGGACCGGCCCACGCGGTGACCGCGACACGACCGTGCTCGCGGCACAACACCGACGGGGCCGCGCTGACGAAACCGCGACCGCTCACCGATACCGCACGATCATCGGCGTCGAGCACCTGCACGCCGACCGGCTGATGGTGCACGAGCGCCGGCGACGGAGTCGGGATCGCTCCGGACCACGCCGGTGCGGTCGGACCCGTCGGACGTTGGCACACGGTGGTGCCATCGGCGCCGACATCGGCCAACGGCACCATGCGGTATTGCTCACGCGGATCACGACCGCCGCGCCACGACGCCACGGTGACCCCGGCCGGTCCCACCAACCCCATCACCCGCGTGATGGCGCGAGCGGCGGCATCATCGGCGGCGGTCCGACCGCCCCAGAAACCCTCCTGGGTTCCGACGTCACCACGTATCTCGAGCGGAATGAGCGCGAGTTTGGTGACCCCGGCCGACGGCCGATCGTCGCCGTTGATCCAACCGTCCAGTTGCCAGCGCACCCGGTCGACCATCGCCGACTCGTTCATGCCCTCGGCGCGATGCCAGACGCGTACGGACGCTTCGCCGTGCTCGGTCTCGGCTTCCACGCGCACGCGCGTGCACACCTGTCCACGATCGGTGAAGTACCGGCCGAGTTCGTCGACCAACGACTTGGCGGCGAAGACCAACATGTCGAACTGATCCACGGGGTCATCGAACAAGCGACTGATGGTCAGATCGGGCGGTGGAGGCAACGCCGATGGCGCGGTGTCGTCGGTGCCACTGACCAGACGATGCAAGGTGTGTCCCAACGAGCCGAATCGATCGACCAAGTGATGCGGCGACAACGCGGCCACGTCGCCGAAGCGCCGCAACCCCAATCGCTGCAACAGATCCACCAACCCGACGTCGCAACCGGCCACCGCACTCAGGGCCGCCACCGGATACGGCGCGAGGAACGCCGCGGTGGCCGCGGATCCGGGTTCGACCACCACGGGTTCGCCGCGACGGATGGCGTGACGAGCCGCCAACGTGGCCGCGAGACGGCCATCGGCGACGCCCACGCCCAGTCCCCCGCCGGTGGACAACAGCACCACGGGATCGATGCGTGCTGCCACCGCGGTCGACAGGCCCGCCATGGCCAGATCGCCCAGGCGCACCGTGAGCGCGACGTCACCACCGACGTAACGCGACGGACCACGGGTGGCCATCAACAGTGACCCGGGAGACTCGATGTCGAGCAACGGCACCAATGTGCCCACCGAGCGCACCACCGGCTCGAAGCACCGGGCATCGCGGTCGGGTTCGTCGGCCACCAATACCACGTGCGGACACGCCCCCTGCGCCTGTCGACGGCGCATACCCGGTCGCACGCCATCGCGCCACGCCGCCGGCGAGCAGCAATGCACCCG
>JAURHL010000095.1 GCA_030833305.1 Acidimicrobiales bacterium
TCGGAGAATCGATCCCACTCGGTGGCCACGTGGTACAGACGCGCGCCGATGACGCCGGCGGGCACCGCCCAGATCGCCACCGCGTTGGCTTCTTCGGCTCCACCGACACCGATCAGCGTCAATCGCTTGCCCCACAGTCGTACCGCCAGGATCACACCGATCGCGATCATCAAGCCGTAAGCCCGCAACTGCAGAGGGCCGATGTGCAACGAACCCGATCCCGGACTGGGGATGGATCCCACGACCGACTGCCACAGGTTGGTCATCGGCGTCACGTCGAGGGCGGAATTCACGCGGTGACTTCGTCGGCGAACGCCACGGCCGCCTCGAAGATGCGTTCCTTGTCGAAGTCCTGTGTCGCCACGTGATAGCTGCGATCGAGAAGGATGCGCTCGATCGGACCACCCCAAGCGGCCGCCAATTGGTCGCTGGTGGCCGGATCGACCACGTGATCGTTCTTCGACGTGATCAGCAACATCGGAACCCGACTACCCGAGTACCGCTCGACCATCGGCATGATTCCGTCCTCCACCATCGAGACCAGCGGCGCCAACGGCGTCTCGGAGTACGAACTCTCCTTGACATCGGGGTCCGCGATGTCCGAACCGATGCCGGGGAACGTCTCGGTACCTTCGGCCAACATGCCCTTCACCATCTCGACCATCTCGGGTGCTTGGGGTTGGCATGCCGGATTGATGCACACGATGCCCGACACCTCGGGATGCTCGAGGGCGGTCCAGAGCGTCAGCGAACCACCCATCGACAGTCCGACCACCACGACCTTGTCGACCCGCGCCGACAACTTCTCGTACGTCGTCGCGACGACGGACGACCAATCACTCCACCGCGTGGGGATCATGTCGCTCACCGCGGTGCCGTGACCGGGAAGGCGTGGCAACTCCACGTGATAGCCGGCCGCGGCGAAGGCCTCGGCGACCCCGCGCATCGACGACGGATTGCCGGTGAAGCCATGAATGCACAGGGCGCCCACCTTCCGTGTTCCCTCGTGACTCCAGGCTTCGGCTCCGGCGAGTACCGGCGATCGATCGATGTGCGCGCTCATTCCCCTTTTCTAGCGGATGAGTCGGTCCGATCAGACTCGCGCGCCAAATCGTTCCTCGGCGATGCGCACGAAGGCCTCCACGACCTGCGGATCGAATTGGGTCCCCGCGGCCCGCGCGATGTAACGCACGGCGTCGGGGACGGACCAGGCCTTCTTGTACACCCGCTCGCTCGTCAGTGCGTCGAACACGTCGGCGACCGCGCAAATTCGGCCGGACATGGGGACCTCGGTGCCGCCGATGGCGTTCGGGTACCCGGTTCCGTCCCATCGTTCATGATGGTTCAGAGCCACCTCCTCGGCGAGGCGAACGAGCGGACTGTTGCTCCCCGACAGGATGCGCGCCCCCAACGTGGTGTGGGTCTTCATCACCTCGAACTCGGCCGGGGTCAAGGGTCCCGGCTTCAGGAGAATGGAATCCGGAATCGCCACCTTGCCGATGTCGTGCAGACGCGCCGCCAGTCGCAAACGTTCCGACCAGACCGGGTCCTGACCCAACAGGTGAGCGATCTCGGCGCACATGTCGCCCACGCGCACCGTGTGCTCGCCGGTGTCGGTGTCACGGAACTCACCGAGGATGGCCAGTCGCTCCAGGGCCTCCAGCTGGAACTGCTCCAGTTCGGTGGTGCGTCCGGCGACCAGACCCTCCAACTCCGAGGTGCGCAGTCGCAGGATCTCGGCCTGTTGGCGGGCCTCCTCGGCCTCGTGAGCGATCTGCAGCGTCTTGATGCGAATGTCGGTTCCCTCGTTGAACATCTGCTGGTTCACCTCGAACTTGCGCTCGAGATGGATCACCGCTCGTTCGAAATCGCCCACCGCCTTGTGCGACTCGGCGAGCACGCCGTGCGCCGCCAACGCCACCGGCTTGGCGCCGATCACTTCGGCGAGACCGAGTGCGCGATCGAGGTGAACGATGGCGGTCGCGTGTTCTCCGGCCGACATCTCCACCCGACCGAAGGCCAATTCGACTCCCGCGCGCACCGCGTCATCGAAGTTGACGCTCGACGCGTCCAGCATCGCCAGTGCCGCCTCCAGCAACACGCGGGCGTTCGAGAAGTCGGAACGACCCCCGTACGACTCCGCCAACGAGGCCAGCACCTCGGGCAGGAATCCCGGTGCGTGAAGTCGGCACAACTCCAGCGCGCGCTCGCCGATCTCGATGGCCACGTCGTACTCGCCCCGCTCCGCGCGCAGGGACGCCACGTTGGCCAGGGTGATGGCGTCGAAATCCGGACGGTTCAATTCGGCGTTGGCCGTCATGGCCGCCTCGTAGTTCACGATGGCTCGGTCGGTGTCACCCAGCTCGTGATGAATGGTGGCGATGGTGTTGAGAATGTTGCCCTCGTCGACCCGATGATCGGTGCCTCGATAGCAATCGAGTGCCTGCAGGCAACACGACAGGGCCTCGGAGTGGTTGCCCGAGTTGGTGTGCACGAGACCGATCAGGTTCAACGACCACGCCAACACCAAGGGGACGTCGTGCGCCATTGCGAAGTCACGGGCCTCCACGGCCAGCGCGAAGGCGTCACCGGGTTGGCCGTCGTAGTGGGCGAGCGACGCCAGTCGGTACAGGGATTCGGCCTCGCCCTGTCGATCACCGTCGGCGCGCGCCAACGCTCGCGCCTGTTGCACCAGAGTGCGGGCTCGCTCCGGCTCGGTGGCCTCGTGGGTGCGCGCGAGATCGAGCAACAACCGAGCCGACGCGTGCGAACGACTGGACTGCGCCGCCGACCCCGCTCCCTGCTGCTGTTCCGCGATGTGCACCCGAACTCCTGACGACCCGCCGACGGCGGAAAGACGTCGTTCTTTCGGCCAACGGACATGGTTTCTTGAACATGTCGGGAAAAACGCCCATGATCAGGCAAGATTCATCCGGTGAGCGAGCGCACGAACAGGGACTTCGCACGACGGGGGCGGCGGCGTGACGTGGACGGTGCGGCCCTCATCGCCCTGGTGCCGGTGCTCGTCGTCATCCCGGTCTGGCTGTTGGCCATGGTCGTGCTGTGGTGGCCCCTTTCGCTCGTCTCGGGGGTGTCGTACGCGCAGGTGGCTCTCGGCTATCTCCTGCTCGGCGTCGTGTTGTTCGTCCCGTTCGTGCAACGGCGCCTGCTCACCAAGATGATCGGGGCCCGCAAACCGACGGCGACCGAAGCGCCCCGACTGCAAAAGGCTTTCAACGAGGTCACCCAGGCCTGGCACCTGCGTCGCCACAACTTCGCGGTCGGCGTCGTCGACGACGACGACCTCAACGCCTTCGCCTGCGGCGGTCACCTCGTGGTGGTCACGTCCTACGCCGCACGAGCGCTCGAGCACGACGAGTTGTGCGGCGTGCTGGCCCACGAGATCTGCCATCACCTCGGTTCCCACACCATCGCGCTCACCATCAACCAGTGGCTGATAATGCCCGTGGTCATGTTGGCCCGCGTCGGTTCGTTCCTGCGCAACGTGTCGATCGCCGCCACCGACAACTTCGCCCGTGGCAACGACTACGCGCGCGTCGCCGGGCGCATCGTTTCCACCTTCTTCGCCGCCATGGCGTGGGTGTTCGGGTCGGGTTTCGCCAGCGCTCGCTATCTCACGAATCGCGTCGGGCGTTCCGCCGAGTTCAGCGCCGATCGCCGCGTGGTGGCGATGGGATACGGACGACAGTTGGCCGCCGCGCTCCGACACACGACCGGTTCGGGATCTTCCACTCATCCGCCGGCCCGCACACGCATCGCTCGTATCGAAGCCGTTCTGCGTCCGCGTCGGGGACGTCATCCCTCGACCGGTCTTTGAACCCGCCCGTCTCGCCTCGGTGACGGTTCCCACGGGTAGCGTCGACCGTGATGTCAGCCGTCGCACCCTCCGCATTTCTCGCCGCGGCGACGGGGTCGAGCCCGCACCACACGCCGGTCTGGTTCATGCGTCAAGCCGGCCGCAGCCTTCCCGAGTACAAGGCCATCCGCGGAGCGGGCAGCATCCTCGAAGCGATCAAGCGGCCCGACCTGGCCACCGAGATCACCCTTCAACCCGTGCGCCGATACGGAGTGGACGCCGCCGTGTTGTACAGCGACATCGTGGTGCCCCCGCACGCCGTCGGTTACGGAATCGACGTCGCCCCCGGCACCGGACCGGTGGCCGACAACGCGTTCCGCTGCGCCGCGGACCTCGATCGACTGCGTCCTCTCGAACCCGACACCGACGTCCCGTACGTCATCGAGACGGTTCGCAATCTCGTGCGCGAACTCCCGGCTTCGGTCCCGTTGTTGGCGTTCGCCGGCGCACCGTTCACGGTGGCCAGTTACCTGGTCGAGGGTCGCCCCTCGCGCACGTACCAGAACACCAAGCGACTCATCTCGTCCGACCCCGAACTGTGGCACCGGCTGATGGAACGTCTGACCCAACACGCCATCGCGTTCATCGACGCGCAGGTGACCGCCGGTGCGCGCGCTTTCCAATTGTTCGACTCGTGGGCCGGATCGCTCTCGCGTCGTGATTACGACACCTTCGTGCTTCCGCACAGTCGACGTGTGTTCGACGCAATGGCCGCGAAGCACCCCGGGGTTCCCGGAATTCACTTCGGTATCGGGTGCGATCACTTGCTGGAATCCATGCTGTCCGCCGGACCGCGAGTGCTCGGACTCGATTGGCGCACCTCCATCTCCGACGCCCGAGCCCGCATGGGTGACGACCTCGTCGTTCAGGGCAACCTGGACCCGGCCCTCGTTCTGGCCGGCCGTGATCCCGCGCTGCGCGGTGCCGCCCGAGTGCTCGCCGACAACGGCGGACATGACGGACACATCTTCAACCTCGGCCACGGCGTCGACCCCTCCACCGACCCGACGATCCTCGAAGAGGTCGTCGCCCACGTCCACGAAAGCACGAGACGCTGACATGACCACCGTCGCGAACAACGACAAGACCGCGGTTCTTCTCATGGCCTACGGAACCCCGCGCACTCCGGACGAGATCGAGCCGTACTACACCGATATTCGCCGCGGTCGTCCCCCGACCCCGGAACTCCTGGCCGAACTCACCGCGCGCTACGACGCCATCGGTGGCATCTCTCCGTTGGCGGCGCGCACGGAAGCCCAGCGAACGGCCCTGCAACGAGCACTCGATGCGATCGCGCCGGAGCGCTTCGAAGTGGTGCTCGGTCTGAAGCACGCCGAACCGAAGATCGAGACCACCGTCGACGATCTGGCCCGACGTGGATTCCGTTCGATCATCGGATTGGTGTTGGCACCGCACTACTCGTCCTATTCGATCGGGCAGTACATGGATCGCACGCGCGCGGCCGCCGAGCCTCACGGCATGTCGGTGACCGGCATCGACAGTTGGGCCACCGAACCCGCCTTCGTCGAGTTCCTCGCATCCGACATGAAGGCTCGTCTCGCGAACATGCCGTCCAACACCAAGGTGCTCTTCACGGCACATTCGCTCCCCCAGCGCATCATCGACGCCGGCGACCCGTACCCGAACGAGTTGCGAGCCACCGCCGAGGCCGTGGCCGCCGCCGTCGGCCTCTCGGAGTGGTCCACCTGGTCGATCGCTTGGCAGTCGGCGGGTCGCACGCCCGAACCGTGGATCGGCCCCGACATCCTCGCCGTCATCGACGATCTCGCGGCCAGCGAGAACTCGTCGGGGGTGTTGGTCTGTGCCTGCGGATTCGTCGCCGATCACTTGGAGGTTCTCTTCGACCTCGACATCGAGGCGCGTCGACACGCCGAGGCCAAGGGACTCACGTTCGACCGAACCGCGTGCGTCAACGATGATGCGCCGGTGATCGCGTCGCTCGCGCGACGGGTCGCCGACGTCGCCGGGTGACGACGAGCGCCGCACCATGAACGAACCGCGCGCCCACGTCGTCGTCATCGGTGCCGGTATCACCGGCCTCACCGCCGCGCATCGACTGCTGAATCCGCTCGATGGTTCGACATCGAACGTGCGGGTGACCGTGATCGAGTCGTCGTCGCACATAGGCGGCAAGATCAGGACCTCCCCGTTCGCGGGACTCGGCGGGGTGGACGAGGGACCCGACTCGTATCTCGCCCGCGTACCCGCCGCCGGTCGATTGGCCCGTGAGGTGGGACTGACGTCGTCGCTGACGAACCCCACCGACGCCCACGCCTCGGTGATGCACGGCGGCCTTCATCGCATACCGGACGGTTTGATGATGGGGGTTCCCACGGGGGCCATGTCGTTGGCACGCAGTGGTCTGCTGACGTGGCGGGGCAAGATTCGCGCCGCCCTCGAGCCGGTACTCCCGTCGAGCGGCGATCACCGCGACTCGGTCGGCAACTTCGTGCGCCAGCGCTTCGGCCGCGAAGTCCACGAACTCCTCGTCGACCCGCTCGTCGGCGGCATTTACGCCGCCGACACCACCAACTTCAGTTTGGCCACGGTCCCCCAGCTCGCCGAGCTCTCGCACGGACGAAGTGTTCTTCTGACGGCCCGTCGTCGTCGCGGCGCGGCCACCTCCTCCGGACCGGTTTTCGAGACGCCACGGTCGGGGCTCGGCGCGCTCACCGCGGCGCTCACCGACTCCGTTCGACGTCGGGGTGGTGAGATCCTCACCGAAACAACGGTCGCCGCGATTCGGCGCGAGGGTCACTCGTACCGCATCGAGACCCCGACGTCTTCTCTCGACGCCGATCAGATCATCGTCACGTCACCAGCGGCCATGTCGGCTTCGTTCCTCCGTCCACTGTCGTCGGAGTTGGCCGACATGTTGGCAACCTCCGAACATGCCTCGGTGGTGATGGTCACCGTGCGGGCCACCGGACCCGATCTCGCGCGCTTCGACGGCATGAGCGGCTACCTCGTCCCCAAGCCCGATCAAAAGCGTGTCACCGCCGCGTCGTTCGGTTCGAACAAATGGGCGCACTGGAATCCCGGCGACGGCTCCATGATCATGCGGGTGTCGCTCGGTCGCGACGGAGCACCCACTCACGATCTCGTTCACGAATGGGACGACGATCGATTGGTGCGCCAAGTGGTGGACGAGATGCGCGACCACACCGGGGTCGCCATCACTCCCGTCGAGCACCGGGTCACCCGTTGGGAGCACTCGTTCCCCCAGTACCGACCGGGTCACCTCGAACGCGTCGCGTCGCTGGAGGCGATCCTGATGTCCCGAGCGCCCGGTGTGCGTCTGGCCGGAGCGAGTGTGCGAGGAATCGGCGTCGCATCCTGCATCAC
>JAURHL010000096.1 GCA_030833305.1 Acidimicrobiales bacterium
CGGCACTGCAGGTTCTTGGCGTCCGAGGAGGCGACGTCGGGCTCGGTCATGAGAAATGCCGAGCGAATCTCCCCGCGTAGCAGCGGCTCGAGCCAGCGATCCTGGAGTGCGGGACTCGCGTAACGTTCGAGCACCTCCATGTTGCCCGTGTCGGGAGCACTGCAGTTCATGGTCTCCGACGCGATGGGGTTCTTACCCAACTCGACCGCGATGTACGCGTAGTCGAGGTTGCTGAGACCCTCGCCGGTCTCGGCGTTGGGAAGGAAGAAGTTCCAGAGCCCGGCCTTCTTGGCCTTGGCCTTCAGCGAGTCGAGCAATTCCAGTTGACCCAGGCCGTACCCCCAATGGTCGGCGCGCCCCTCGCCCAGTCGGTAGAACTCGGCGGTGACCGGCTCCACCTCCTCGTTGATGAACCTCACGACGGCGTCGTACAGCGGCACGACCTTGGCCGACATGGCCAGGTTCATCGCGTCGTCGGTGGCGTTTCCTGAATGCATTCCGGGTTTGGGCATGTTCCGAGCGTAGTTCTTGCCCGCTTTCCCTCTATTGTTCGGGCGCAACAGGCGTGTCGTCGGCTCGGCAGGGGCCCCGTGATCGCCGGAGTATTCGACACTTCAGGGGGCTGGGATGAAGTACGACCTCATCATTCGTGGTGGTTCGGTGGTGGACGGCACCGGAAAGCCGGCGGTTCGCGCCGACGTGGCGGTGAACGGTGACCGCATCGCGGCCATCGGACTGTTGGCGGACGCCACCGCCGAACGCGAGATCGACGCCACCGGCATGGTGGTGTCCCCCGGCTTCGTCGATCTGCACACGCACCTCGACGCGCAAGTGGGTTGGGACCCGTACATGACCTCCAGTTCGTGGCACGGCGTCACGACGGTTCTCATGGGTAACTGCGGTGTCACGTTCGCCCCCGTGGTCGAACAGGACCGCGCGTTCCTGGCCGAGATGATGGAGAGCGTCGAGGACATCCCGCGTCAGGCGATTCTCGACGGACTTCCGTGGGACTGGGAGACCTACCCCGAGTATCTCGATTCGGTGCAACGACTGCGACCGGCGTTGAACGTGGTCGGCCTGGTGGGTCACTGCGCCATTCGCACCCAGGTGATGGGTGAGCGTTCGCTCGGCGACGAGGACCCCACGCCGGAGGAACTGGGTCGCATGGCCGACATCGCCGAGGAGTCGGTGGCCGGTGGTGCGGTCGGCTTTTCCACCTCGCGCATCCTGTTGCACTTCGTTCCCGACGGTCGTTACGTGCCCGGCACGTTGGCCAAGATCAAGGAATACGAGGCCATCGCCGACGGCATGAACCGTGCCGGAGGCGGTCTCTTCCAATCGGTCAACGACTTCGGCACCAAGTTCGAGCACGAGATCGAACTGTTGCGCACCATGGCCGGTCGCGCCGGCGACGTGTTGTTCTCCGGTGGCGCCGGCGACGGCGACATGCGCTTCGTGGAGTACTGGGACAACTTCCTCAACGAGACCGCGTCCACCGTGGGCCGCATCTCGAGTGCCACGCAAACACGACCCGGCGGAACGTTGATGGGTCTCAAGCAGACCCCGCCGGTGAAGGGCAAGACGTGGGCGGCCATGATGGCCCTGCCCACCGTCGAGGAGCGCTTGGCCGTACTGCGAGATCCGGTGCGTCGCGCCGAGTTGATCGACGAGGGCAACCGCAAGGGCACCTGGTACGACCCGAAGAAGATCTACCCGCTCGGCCTCGATGAACTGCCCGACTACAACGTCGACAACCCCACGTCCGTTGCCGCCTTGGCCGATGCCGCCGGTGTGACTCCCGTGGAACTGATCGTCGATCGCTTGCTGCAGAGCGAGGGTCGCGAGGTGTACAACGCGTGGTTCTTCAACCGCAACACCACGTCGATGGAGGCGTACCTGCAACTCGAAGGAGTGGTTCCCGGACTCGGTGACGCGGGTGCGCACGCCGGGCAGATCTGCGACGCGGACAGCCCCACCTTCTATCTGTCGTACTGGCATCGGGACCGCAAGGTGGTGTCGCTCGAGACCGCCGTTCATCAGCTCACGGCCAAGCCCGCCGCGGTGCTCGGTCTGATCGATCGCGGCACGCTGGCCGAGGGCCACTTCGCCGACATCAACGTGTTCGATCCGACGGCGTTGCAGACGCAATACCCGGAGTACGTGAACGACTTCCCCAACGGCAAGGGGCGTTTCGTCATCAAGTCCCGGGGCTACGCCGCGACGGTGGTCAACGGCAAGGTGGTCACCGAACAGGGTCGCCACACCGGCGAACGTCCGGGTCGCGTGATCCGCGAGTTCTCCCGCGGCTGATTCCTACCGTCCCAACAAGCGGCGGGCGTTGCCGTCGTAGAACGCCGCGCGCGCGTCGTCGTCGAGTCCGGTCATGCTGGCTTCGAAACGACGGATCGGATCGTCGGTTCCCTCGTGATGCGGATAATCGGAGGAGAACGCCACCATCTCGACACCCGCTTGTTCCATCACCCAACCGACGTCCTCACCGGCGAAGGGACTGACCACCACTTGACGACGCAAATAGTCGGACGGCCTCATCGTCAGATGCGAGAGGTCCTGGATGTTGCGGAACGACCGCTGACCGGTGTCGATGAAATGAAGGAACGACGGCAGCCACGTGGCCCCCAACTCGGTGATTCCGAAACGTAGAAGCGGGAACCTCTCCATGATGCCGTCGTACACGAGAGATGCCAGGAACAACTCGGCCGGATATCCGATGCCCATGAACGACAACGGGTCGCCCGGAGCATCGGAGCGGAAGTGCGCCATGTCGCGACCGTTGTCGAAGAAGACCTTCGGCACGGGTCGGTAGTTCTGATCGGCACCCACGTGCAGGAACACCGCGATGCCGGAGTCCTGTATCCGTGCCCACACCGGGTCGTAGTCGGGATGCGTGAACGAGCGTTGGCGTGACGACGGGATGGAGTCGATCAACACGCCCGATACTCCGGCCGCCACCGCGGCATCGACGAATTCGATCGCCGTCGCGGGCCCGAACTCGAACGGCACGTAGGCGGTTGCCATCAAACGGGGGTCGGAGCAGAAATCGACGAGACCCCGATTCATGGCCGCGATGGCGCGGGCGCGGAACTCGTGAGGAGTTTCGTAGATCTGGGCGAACGAGCCCGTCGGAAAGATCAGCTGCGACTCGAAGCCCAATTGATCCAGTGCGATGGATCTCTCGTCGGTGTCCCAACCACCGAAGGACATCCAACCCTTGCGGGCCATGCGCATGTAATCGCGCGCCGCATCGTCCCGGAACGCCTCGTCCACCGAACGGCGTCGATGATCCTCTTCGGCCTCGCGCAACTGACGAGCGAAATCCGGATCGTCGGACCCCAGTTCGGGAATTCGATCCCTGACGTCCGCGGAGGCGTAACTTCGCAACCAGCCGACCGGCTCGAGGATGTGCGCGTCGATGTCGATCACGTGGCGCTGTTCGGCGTACGTCGTCATGGTCTCCCCCCGGTCCAAGAGTAACACCACCGATAATGTGACGTTTCCGAGTCGAAATGGAGCTGACAGTGTTCGAGGAGTTGCGGGAATTGTGGCGGATCCCGCGGTACCGCATTCTCTTGGCCGCCCGTTTCGTGTCCAACGTCGGCAATGGCATGGCGCCCATCGCGCTGGCCTTCGGGGTGCTGTCGTTGGACGGCGCCGACGCCGGATCATTGAGCCTCGTCACCACCGCCCAGATGATCCCGTTGGTGGCCTTCTTGCTCATCGGAGGCGTGGCCGCCGACCGGTTCGGTCGTTCGCAGTTGGTGGGATCCACCGACATCATCGGCAGCGCGGTGGTGGCCATCAGCGCCATCGCCTTTCTCACCGACAACGCGTCGGTGCCCTTGCTGTGCGTGAACGGCTTCATCTTCGGCGTTCTCAACGCTCTCTGGTACCCGGCATTCAGCGGATTGATGCCCATGATCGTGCCCGGCCCACTTCTGCAGGGCGCGAACTCGATCCTCGGCTTCGGCGCCAACGTGGGTTACACCATCGGAGCGAGCGTGGCTGGTCTCATCGTCGCCACTGCCGGCCCCGGCTGGGGCTTGCTGGGTGACGCGACCTCGTTCCTGGTGGCCGGACTACTGGTGTTGTCGTTGCGTCTACCGAAGTCGTTCGGCGAGAACACCGACGAGGACCGCACCTCGATGATCACCCAGTTGCGCGTGGGCTGGACGGAGTTCTCGTCGCGCCGTTGGATCGTGTTGATCGTGGGTTCCTTCGCCTTCTATCACCTGGCGTTCGAGGCCTTCATCGCGGTGCTCGCTCCCGTGCACATGAAAGAGGAGTTCGACGGTGCCCGAGCAATGGGGACGATGATGTTCGGATTCGGCGTGGGCAGCATCCTGGGCACCGCGTTGGCGTTCCGCTTCAAACCCCACCGACCGTTACTGATCGCCGTCGGTGTGATGCCCATCGGTGCGGCCTGGATGCTCGCCACCGGACTCTCGGCGCCGCTGTGGATTCTTTTCGTCACGGCCATGGGCACCGGCGTCGCCGTCGACGTGATGTACGCGAACTGGATGACCACCTTGCAGACGAACGTCCCCGAAGAGGCTCTGTCGCGCGTCGGCTCGTACGATGCGTTCGGATCGTTGGCTTTCGCCCCCATCGGTCTCTTGGTCGCCGGACCCCTGGCCCACACCATCGGGGCTCGCGCGTCGATCCTCATCATGGGCACCATCGCATTGGTCGCGGTTCTCACCCCCCTCTGGTCCGGCGAGGTGCGACACCTGCAACGAACCCACTGATCTCTCTTGCCAAGTCCGGGTCCGGCGGTCAGGATGCGTGGATGGCGACACCGGGAACGCAGGAATGGTTGGATCAGGTCATCGAGGACGTGATCGATCCCGATCTCGAGATCATCGATCCGCACCATCACCTGTGGCCGGCCGGACAAGGCCTCCCCTATCAGCGCGACGACCTGCATCGTGACGTGAACGGTCACGTCGGTCGGGGCGCCCACAAGGTGATCAAGACGGTCTTCATGGAGTGTGGTTCGGCGTACGACCGCTCCGCTCCCGAACACTTGCGCTCACTCGGCGAAACGCGGTACATCGCCGATCAAGCCCTCTCGGACCCCGAGCCGTTGATGGCGGGAATCGTGGGGCACGTCGATCTCCGTCGCGACGATCTGGACGATCTGTTGGATCGCCACACCGAGGCCGGCCGAGGTCTGTTCCGCGGAGTGCGCGACGCACTGTCACGTGCCGAGCATCCCGACGCGATGATGATTCCGGGCCGTGCTCCCCGTGACCTGTATCTCGATCCCGATTTCCGACGTGGCGTGCGCCGACTCGGCGAGCGCGGGCTCACCTACGACTCGTGGCACTACCACCATCAGAATCGCGAGTTCCTCGACTTGGCCCGCGCCACGCCCGGAACCACCATGGTGTTGGACCATTTCGGCACCCCCATTGGTTTCGGGCCCTACGCGTCGCAACGCGAGGAGATCTTCGCGCGGTGGAAGACCGACATCGCCGACATCGCGGCGTTGCCGAACACGGTGGCCAAGATCGGCGGGCTCGCCATGCCCGACAACGGCTTCGGCTGGAACACCGCCGAGCGTCCGCCCACGTCGGACGAATTCCTCGTTCAGCAGTCCCGGTACTACCTGCACGCCATCGAATGCTTCGGGCCCGAGCGGTGCATGTTCGAGTCGAACTTCCCCGTCGACCGGCTGTCGGTGTCCTACGGCGTGTTGTGGAACGCCTACAAGAAGTTGACCGCGGGGTTCTCGGCGTCCGAGCGAGCTGCGCTCTTCTCGGGCACCGCGGCGCGTGTATACAAGGTGTGAACGAAGGGGGAACATCGTGTCGAAAGAAGCAGTGGTCGCGTTGCGTCTGGCCGTGGACGAGGTGAAGTCGGTGGTGTCGTCGCTCACCGACGAGGAGTGGAGCCGACCGAGTGGTTGCGCCGGTTGGTCCGTGCGCGATCTGGTGGCTCACATGAGCTCCAACTACAAGGAGACCGTCGACCCGTCACCCCCGCCGGCCGAACCCGTGCAGTTGCCGGCCGAACGGATGATGGATCTGTTGGTCGAGCCCCGCAAGGACTGGACAAACCAGCAGATTCTCGCCGAGTACCTGGATTACTGCGACAAGGCCGTCGACGTTCTCGCGTCGTTCCAGGACGAGCCGTTGGCGTCCACCGTCATACCGTTGGCCGACCTCGGCTCGTACCCCATGCACCAGTTGGCCGATGCCTACGCCTTCGATCACTATTGCCACCTGCGTATCGATCTGCTCGCGCCACGGGGTCCGATCGAGCGAGCGGTTCCCGCCGCCGACGCGACGCGCATCGGTCCCGCCGTGCGCTGGATGATCACCGGCATGCCGCAGATGCAACAGAACCTCGGTGCGTCCCTGTCGGCTCCGATCGTTCTCGTGCTCACCGGACCCGGAGGCGGCGAATGGACGATCGCGCCGTCGGGTTCCGACATCGTGGTGACCGCGGGCGCTTCGGCCGCCGCCGTGGCGACCGTCAGCAGTTCCGGTCACGACTTCGTGGACTGGGGAACCCAGCGCTCGAATTGGCGCGGGCATTGCTCCGTCACGGGTGACGAATCGGTGGTCGCACGATTCCTCGACGCACTGAACATCATCTGAGTCGTCGACCGACACTCAAATGAGACCGCCTCCACCGAGAGGTGGCGGGTAGTTTCAGATCTCATGAATTCCCCCGCCAACGGGCCGGCCGAGATCCGCCAATCCGACAAGCTGGCCCACGTCCTCTACGACATCCGTGGCCCGGTGTTGGAAGAGGCCAAGCGCCTGGAGGAACAGGGCCACCGCATCATGAAGTTGAACATCGGGAACCCGCACCCGTTCGGCTTCGAAGCCCCGCCGGAAATCCTGGTCGACGTCACACGCCATTTGCAGCAGGCCCAGGGTTACAGCGACTCCCAGGGAATCCGATCGGCGCGCACCGCGGTGGTGCAGCACTACCAGACCCTGGGCATCGACATCACCGACCCCGACGACATCTGGCTCGGCAACGGGGTCAGCGAACTCATCCAGTTGTCCCTGAACGCTCTACTTAACGAGGGCGACGAGGTACTCATCCCCGCTCCCGACTATCCGTTGTGGACCGCGTCCACCACGTTGGCCGGCGGCACCCCGATTCACTATCTCTGCGACGAGGACAACGGTTGGAACCCCGACCTCGACGACATCCGTTCCAAGATCACCAAGAACACCAAAGCCATCGTCGTCATCA
>JAURHL010000097.1 GCA_030833305.1 Acidimicrobiales bacterium
CCGGCCATCGTGTTCATCATCTCGCCCACCGTCACGTAGGCCAACGACGCATCGATCAAGGCGGGCATCAGGTTCACTTCGGTGTCGACGGCGTCCTTGGCCAGGCGGTCGAGGGCGTCGCGAACCGCGGCATCGTTGCGATCGGCGCGCACCTTCGACAACCGTTGCTTCTGCTTGGTCTCGTCCTCGTTGGTGATCTTCAGAATGGCGAGATCGTCGTCATCGTTACCTTCGAGGAACCGGTTCACCCCGACCACGATGCGCTCACCACGGTTGAAGTTGCGCTCCAACTCGTAGGCACTGTCGGCGATGCGACCCTGGAACCAGTTCTCCTCGATTCCGGTGATGCACCCCTCGAGGATGGAACCCCGGCCCATCTCGTCGATCTTGGCGAAGATCTCCTCGGCGCGACGCTCCATCTCGTCGGTGAGGGCCTCGACGAAGTGCGATCCCCCCAACGGGTCGGCCACGTGAGCCACGTTCGTCTCGTACGCGATCACCTGCTGCGTGCGCAACGCGATGCGCGCGGCCTTCTCGGTGGGCAACGCGAGCGCTTCGTCCATCGAGTTGGTGTGCAACGACTGGGTGCCGCCCAACACGCCGGCCAAGGCTTCGATCGCGGTGCGAACGATGTTGACCTCGGGCTGCTGTGCGGTGAGGGACACACCGGCCGTCTGGGTGTGGAAGCGCAATTGCATCGAGCGCTCGCTGGTGGCTCCGTAGCGCTCCTTCAACCAGCGGGCCCAGATGCGCCGCGCGGCGCGGTACTTCGCGATCTCCTCGAAGAAGTCGATGTGAGCGTTGAAAAAGAACGACAGTCGCGGCGCGAAAGAGTCCACCGGGAGACCGGCCTGTCGGGCCAGTTCCACGTAGGCGAAACCGTTCGCCAGGGTGAACGCCAATTCCTCGGCGGCGGTGGAGCCGGCCTCACGGATGTGATATCCGGAGATGGAAATGGAGTGCCAACGGGGCATCTCGGCGGCGGTGAAGGCCACGGTGTCGCGAACGAGTCGCATCGACTGACGGGGCGGAAAGACGAACTCCTTCTGCGCCTGATACTCCTTCAAGATGTCGTTCTGGAGCGTTCCACCCAGCTTGGCCCGGGGAACGCCGGCGGTCTCGGCCTGAGCCACGAACATCGCCAACATCACGGCGGCCGGCGAGTTGATCGTCATGGACGTGGTGATTCCGCCGAGATCGATGTCGGCGAAAAGGTCGCGCATGTCGGCCAGGGTGTCGATGGCCACGCCACAACGACCGACCTCGCCCAGCGCCATGGGATCGTCGGAGTCGAGGCCCAAGAGGGTGGGCATGTCGAAAGCGGTCGACAAACCGTCACCACCGGCCTTGATGATCTCCTTGAAGCGCTGGTTTGTGTCGATGGCTGTTCCGAAGCCCGCGAACATGCGCATCGTCCAGAGCTTGCTGCGGTACATCGACGCGTATGGTCCGCGCGCGTACGGGTACTGCCCGGGAAACTCACCGTCGTCGGGGCCGTACACGGGTTCCAGGGGAATCCCCGACATCGTCTGGAAGGGACCTTCGCGCAGTCGGGACTCGTCGAACGCCTGCTGCCACTGTTGCCGGGGAGTGTTCACACCCCCATTGTGGCGGGGAATCAGGCCGATGCTCCACCCGAGCCGTCGGCGGGCCCCGCCTCGGCGTTTCGTTCCACATGGGGCAGCACGCATTCGGCCGTTCCCCCGGGCATCCGATGTCGGTTCTCGGCCACCCAGCGATACACCACGGCCGAGACCCTGCCAACCCCGGGCATGACGATGAACCGACCGAGCACCTTCCAAAGTCCCCCACCGTGAATCAAGGTGCGCGCGACGGCATGATGACCCGAGGCCACCGACCCGTCGCCGTCGACCCACTGCACCGCCGTCTCGCACATCTCGATGGTGAGTCCCAGCGATCCGAGATCGGTGTGCTGCCAGGCCACGACACGTGGGTGTCGTGCGATGCGTCGCTCGATGAAACGCACCGAGCGAGCACAGAACGCACAATCGCCGTCGTAGACCAACACGGGTCTCGTTTCCGCGACGGTCGGCGTGTTCACCACCACAGTGTGCCAGCCTTCCCCCTGTCGCGCACTTCGGGAGGGACGGCTCGGGGTGTCAACGCCTCGCGCGCAGCGTCCGTATCTCGAAGGGACGCAGCGTCAGTTCGACCGAACTTCCCGTCAACGTGATCGCCGTGACATCGGACGACTCCTCGAGGGCGTCGCATTCCACCACCGACCTGACCGGTCGATCGAACGACAAGCGGCCGGTCGATCGTCCACCACGCGATTCCCACAGCCGGATCACGAGATCGCCCGAGCCGTCGTCGGCGGACTTCACGGAACTGATCAACACGCCCTCGGAGTCGAGGCGAACGCCGACCGAGACGATCTCGGGCGTGCCTCGCACCACGCGTGTCGGGTGCCCGATCAATGCCGCCTCGCGCTCCAAAAGGCCGCTGGCGATCACGTCGTGATCGGCCACGAAATAGGACCACTCGACGCGTTGTCCCCCACGGTCCGCCGCGGGGTCGGGGAACAGCGGCGCTCGGAGCAACGTGAGTCGCAGAGAGTCTCCGCGATTGTCGTAACCCCGCGGACCATCCGCGACGATCGCCATGCTGGCTCCGGGTTCGCCGACGGTGACGTAACGATGCGCACAGGTCTCGAATCGCGCCACGTCCCACGAGGTGTTGCCGTGTCGAGCGCGCCGTACGTGCCCGAACTGGGTGCCACACACCGCTTCCCGGGCCATCACGTCGATCGGCGCGATCAACTGAACGCGCTTCTCGACCTCGTGCCATTCGGCGTCCATCGCCACGTCGATTCGGGCCGAATCGGCGACCACGGACCAACGCATCCGGAAACGGGAGGATCCGTGCGCGAACTCGCAGACCACGACCACTCGTCGCTCGTCGACCGACTCGATGCGCGGGGGACTCTCCGCGCCGATCGATGTGGCGGGCGCATCGGCGTCGGCCATGTCGATGTCCCACGCGTCGTACTCGGCCGGGGTGTCGCGTCGGATCGTCAGGCCGATACGGGATCCGGGGCGCACGAACTCCCGACCACTGCCCACGTGGACCAGCGAGACGATTCCCCCGTCGTCGGCCCACCTGACGCGGACCAGGCCGTTCTCGACCACCAGCGAAGTTCCGTCAGTACCGAGTCCGCATCGAACCGGATTCGCCGGCGAACGACGAGCCCGACCGAGTTCGACGATGCTCATGGCGGGAACGTTAACGCGCTCGGGCACCCCGTCGACGTCGACGACACCGTCCAGGTCGACCGGCGCCGGATTCGCCAACCAGACCGAGTCGTCGAATCGGGGCGACAACACCTCGTCGATCGCTTCCTCGATCCGACGCGCGACCTCGGCGTGCTCGGCCTCGGCGTCGCGATGGACCCAGGCGATGGACGAACCGGGAATGATGTCGTGGAACTGCTGCGTCAGAACGCGTCGCCACCACCCCTCGAGACCGTCCACTTTGCTCGCGGTCGCCGCCGACCAGAGCTCGATCTCGTGCAGCAGTCGCTCACTGTTGCGGTTGCCCTGCTTCGTGCCGATCTGGGAGCTGTACGTTCCGCGATGCTTCTCGAAGTACATCTCACCCACCCACACGGGTGCACGCGCGCCATATTCCTCGATCGCATCGTCGAAGAATCCCGCCACGGTTCCGAAAGTGACCGAGGGGACCGAATCCATACGACCGGCGATGCGCCCACGATCGATCATCTGTTGGGTCGGACCCCCTCCACCATCGCCGTGACCGAACAGGGCCAACGACATGGTCGCGCCGACGTGGTCGGCGAAGTTCTTCTCGGCGAAACGCAACTGCGAGGGCATGAGGATGGCGTTGTAGGTGTCCACCGGACTGAAGTGAGCGAACAACCTCGAGCCATCGATCCCCTCCCACCAGAAACTGTGGTGGGGCATGCGGTTCGTCTCGTTCCAACTCAACTTCTGCGTGAAGAACCAACGACCGCCACCGTGTCGAACGATCTGGGGCAGAGAACCGGGATAACCGAAGTCGTCGGGCAGGAACGCGCCGTCGCATCGACGACCGAACCAGGACTCGAAGGCCCGTTGACCGTGGATCATCTGCCTCAGCAGGCTCTCCCCCGAGGGCAAGTTGAGGTCGGTTTCCACCCACATCCCACCGACCGGTTCCCAGCGGCCCTCGGCGACCAAGCGCCTCACCTCGTCGAACAATTGCGGCGCGTCCTCGCGCACCCATTCGTAGTGCTGGGCCTGACTGTGCGTGAACACCACGTCGGGATTGAGCCGCAACAAATGCACCGCGTTCGCGAAGGTGCGCACCGCCTTGCGACGCGTCTCGCGGATCGGCCACAACCACGCCGTGTCGAGATGGGCGTGACCGCTCGCCACGACGCGATGGCGGGGTCGCGGCCCGGATCCGTCGAACACCGACGACAGCGCATCGATGGCCGCGGCGGCCGTGCCCGACACGTCGTTCACGTCGATGGCGTTTCCGGCTCGTTCGAGGGCGTCGAACAAACGCGCTCGACCGGGCTCGTTCTCCGACGAATCGAGTGTCAGGTCGATGACCGCCTGCAGGCGCAACGTCAGCTCCTCCACGGCGGCGTCGAACACCGCGATGTCGGCTCGACGCATCACGTACAGAGGCGCGTTCGGTGCGGTCTGCGGATCTCCGAGCGACGTCGGGCCGTATCCGGAGGCGTGTCCGGCGATGACCGGTGTCGCGGCCGCCTCGACCCAGATCTCGATGACTTCTCCGATCGCGCGCTCCCCGAGGTCGATCGTGCGTCGGTCGGGCTGAATCGCGTGAACGATCCGGCCGTCGATCCAGGCGATCGCCTCGGCCTGGAAACCGTCGTATCGGCCGTTGAACCCGATGTCGACGCTGGCCACCAACCGACGTCCGGCGTGCCGTTCGTCGACGGTGTGCGTGAGTCGGAACCAGGTGGTGTGCCACGGTCGTCCCCACGCGGAGCCCGGCTCGACGAGCCGTCGTGGCGCCCGCACCGCGTCCTCGAATCGTGGAGCGTCGAACGCCTCGTCGATCGCTTCGATCGTCATCTCGGTCTCGCGCGACAGCACGCACGGCCGGATCCGCTGCGAAAGAAGCCGTTGCGCCCGTTGCATCGCCGGGGCCGTGACACGGTGCGCCATCAGTGACCCCCTGCGACCCGTCCGATCACCGGTTGGGCGAGCCGCACGGCGGGGTCGAACCCGGACTCGTTCGGCAACCAGCCGTTGCGATCGGGCCACAGTAACTGGACCATCGCGAAGGACTCCCCTCGATGCCATGCGACTCCGGTGCGGAACATGTCGACTCGAGTCGCGACGTCGACGCTGGCGAAAACACAACGAAGTTCGTTGTCGAACAAGCCGACGAGTTCGGTGTCGATGGGGATGACGACCCCCGATGCCAACTGATCGACGACCATGTCGAGTAACCCGCTGACGGCCACCGGCGTGAGCCCGAAGACCACGATCTCGGGGAATCCGTGCAATTCCGGAAGACCGATCGTGTAGCAGTACCCCGGCGTCGGCGGGTCACCGGACGGATCTGCCGACACCGGCTCGAGCGCCCACCCCTTCGTTTCGATCATCCACTCGATCTTCTCGGCATGGGGGATGCGGAAGTTCGGCAACTCCGACGGTGATGAACCCATGCCTCCATCGTTCCACACCGCTACCTTGTCCTCGTGCTCCGGTTCCTGTTGCGACCCAAGTGGATCCTGTTCCATCTGCTCTGCCTGACCGGCATCGTCGCGATGTTGTTCCTGTCGCTCTGGCAATTCGACCGCATGGGCGAGCGACGGGACTTCAACGACGAGGTGCGTGATCGGGCGACGATGCCCCTCCTCGACATCGCCGAACTGGACTCCGCCGACGTGGATCCCGCCGCGCTCGAATGGCGCTCGCTCGGCGCCAAAGGCGTCTACCTGGCCGACGAACAGGTCACCATCGCCAACCGCAGTCAGAACGGCCGAGCCGGCAGCAACGTGGTGACACCTCTTCGACTGGAGGACGGTCGAACGATTCTCGTCAACCGCGGATTCCTCGCCCTGGACGACAAGGCTCCGGCCGCGCCCGAAGGAGAAGTTCGGCTGGTCGGCACCGTCCGATCGGGAGAGACGCGTCGCACGGGCCAACCCGCCGAAGCGAACGGTGACCTCGACGAGTTCCTCCGTCTCGACATCGACCGCCTCGACGAGCAGATCGACGGCGAACTGTTGAACATCGTGCTGGCGCTCGAGAATTCCGACCCCGCCGAGAGCTCCACTCTGACCCCGGTGGCCTCACCCGAACTCAGCGACGGACCGCACCTGTCGTACGCGATCCAATGGTTGATCTTCGCCACCGCCGTCGCCGTCGGATGGGTGCTCGCCGTGAGATTCAGCCTGCGTCGCCGCCGGCCTCGATCGACGCCATCCGCCTGAACTGTTCCACGACGTCGGGGCTGGTGTGCCCCGCATCCATTGTTCGATACACCGTTTCGACGTTGACACTCACGCGACCGAACTCGCCCCAACTGGCGAACGAACGACCGGCGATCCCCATTTCACGGGCGATGTCGCGGGCCGCCTCGAACGCGTCGATCCCCGCGGCGTGACGAGCCGCGGCCTCGTTCTGGATGAACACCAGATAGTCCCGCACCGCGACCACCCCGGTCTTGTCGGTCACGGGACCGTGACCCGGAACAACGGTCTCGATGTCCATCCCCAGCATCAGGTCACAGGCCGCGATCCAGTTCGACAACGGACCCGCCCACACGATGGGCGTTCCACCGACGAACAAGATGTCACCGGTGAACACCGTGCGGGCATCGGGAACGTGGGCGATCACGTCACCTCCGGTGTGCGCCGGCCCGACCTCGATCAACTCGACCACGCGGCCGCCCACCTCCAGGTCGAGACGACCGTCGAAGGTCCGCGTCGGCAGGCGTTGTTCGATGCCGTCGAAACGGAAGGCTCCGAAGAACGAGCGGAACAACTCGCCCACTTCGCCGGGAGCCGCGTTCAACGCCGCCAACATGGAAGGAGGCACCTCCGACATCTCCCGGGCCGCGGACGTCGAGGCGACGATCTCGGCACCTTCGACCAGTTGATTCCCGTAGCAGTGGTCGCCGTTGGCGTGAGTGTTCAACAACGTCGCGATCGGAGCCGTTCGCGTGTGCGGAGCGAAAGCGCTCAACATCTCCGCGGTCAGATCGAGATC
>JAURHL010000098.1 GCA_030833305.1 Acidimicrobiales bacterium
ACCGCCCACTCGAATCCAGTGGCAACCGCATTGAAGATCGACGCCTCTCCGGCCGTCAGCTCATCCGGGACACGATGCACCACCGTGTTGGGATGCAGGTACATGTGCTCGGCGTAGCCACCCCATAGCCCGGGGGCTTCGGTCGTGGGAATGAATCCGTGGGAGAAGGGGCGAACTGGCCAGCCCGTACACGAGACGTAGCGGCCGTTCAGGCAAAGATCGCAACGTCCGCACGGGATGTTGGGTTCGACAGCCACCCGGTCTCCGACAGCCAGTCCTTGGCCGGCCAATCCTTCGGACAGCCGCTCGATCACTCCGATGATCTCGTGACCGGGAATGAGAGGTCGATCACCCCACATCGAGCCGGTGAAGTGCCCGGAGAACTGCTCGGCGTCTGTTCCGCACAATCCGCAGGACTCGACGGCCAGAAGGGCCCACTGATCGTGGGCTGGTGAATGTCGAATGTCTTGGTACTCGAGTCGTCCCGGTCCGACGAGCACAGCGGCGCGGGACGTAGTCATGTCAAAAGCTCGAAGGGTCGTCGATGACCGACTGCGGGACGTCGAGGTCGTAGAGCTCGGCAGCATTGCGCCATGTGACGCGTTCGATCACATCGGGCGGGAGATGTCCGATCTCCTGGTGGACGATGCGCTGAGTGTTGGGCCAGGTCGAGTCGCAGTGCGGATAGTCGGACTCGAGCAACACGTTCTCGACACCGATCCGATCGAGCTGCACGAACGCCGAGGGATCCTCTACTGCACAGAACCAGAAGTTTCTTTTCAGAACTTCGGCCGGAGTCAGTTCGCCCTTCCACGTCCCGTACATCGAGTGGTACGACAGCATGTGATCGAGTCGGTCCATCAATCCGGCGACCCATCCGATTCCGCCTTCCGACAGGCAGATCTTGAGGTCGGGATACTTGACGGGATACATCGAATACAGCCAGTCGACTGCGGCATGCATGGCATAGGCGAAGAACAGAACGCCAACGACATCGGGGGGTGCATCGTCGCACGTCGCCGGCGACTGACCCGACGACCCGATGTGCAGATTGATGACCGTGCCGGTCTCGGCACAAGCTGCGATGAATGGATCCCAATGCCCCGAATGGATCGACGGCAATCCGAGCTTGTCGGGGGCCTCCGAGAAGGTGATCGCCTTGAACCCTCGCTCGGCGTTCCGTCGGACCAGGTCGGCCGCGACGTGAGGATCGGCCAACCACGGAATCTGACACGGAATCATGCGTCCGGGATGCCTCCCGGCCCATTCGTCGAGATGCCAATCGTTCCAGGCATCGACTGCCGCCCGAGCCAGTTCCGGGTCGACGCCGAGCTGGAGGCGTTGACCGGCGAACCCCGGAAGGAACGAGGGAAAGTTGACCGACGCATACACACCGTTGAGGTTCATGTCAGCGATGCGCGCATCGATGTCCCACGCCCCGCGTCGCATCTCGGAGAAGCGGGCCGGTTCGAACGAGTACTCCTCGACCGGCCGTCCGACGACTGCGTTGAAACCGACGTTCGGGATCTCGCGTCCGTCGTACATCCAGATTTCATGGCCATCCTTCTCGACCACGCGAGGAACGCGATCGCCGAACTTCGACGCAATCCGGCCCTCAAACGTATGGGGGGGCTCCACGATGTGGTCATCGGCCGAGATGACCAAGTAGCGACGTTCGGCCCGTTCGGGTTCGGGAAGGAAGGTGACCTTCTTGGCTTCGCCTGTCGAGGCCTTCGTAAATGCCAGATCGGACTGCAGTTCTTCAAGACTCTTCATGACTGCTCCTTACGTCAGAACTTCGGGCTCATCGCGGACGAGTTGACGAACCAATCCACTCCAGTACACGTCGGCGCCCCGCTCGAGAAGTGACGTCTTCATTCCAGCAACAAGATGAGGATTTAGGCCTTCGAGTTCGACTCGAATCTTCATCAAGTCGATCGTGGTACGCGCGACTCTTTCGAGAGAAGCGGACAAGTAGGTGGCGCGCTCGACCGTGTCGGCGATGACGATAACCCCATGGCTCTTCAAGATCACAATGTTGGCCGGACCGATTCTTTCCGCCAGATCTCTCCCCAGGTCGGCAGTGTCGACTTCACCGGTGTATTCGTCGACGAGAGCAATGTCGCCTGAATACATCGAGGCGGTCTGGTGCACAATTCGCGGCAATTCGCCCATGCACGCCAAAAGGCTCGTGTAGTAGGGGTGGTTGTGAACGACCACCCGCGCATCGGGTCGCACGCGATGAAGTTCGGTGTGGATGTGGAATGCGGGTGTGACGTCCCATCTTCCGCTGAGTAGACGACCGTCCTCGTCGACTTCGCAGATATCGCTCGCCGTGAGTTCGCGCCACCAGAGTCCCCACGGATTGATCAGCATCGAGTTCGTGCCCGGACGCTGCCAGGTGATGTGCCCGGCGAGGTTCTCGGCGAAACCTTCTCGGGCCAACCAGCGAAACGAAATGGCGAGGGCCTGAGCGTTGGTCAGATCGAGCCCGATACCCGGTGTGATCGAGGGTGACCAGGTCGCGTACCCACCTTCACGCGGTGCATCTGGTGAGTGAACCTTCGTTTCCGCCACCATGACTCGTCCCCCCGAACGGCTCGGTCGTCGACGGCGTTCATGAGAAACCCGTCCTCCGCCATCATGGCCTAATCCTTTAGAAGATTCAAGACATTCGTGGTATTGCCCCGGCGTCCTCCAACGCTCTGACCTGCTCCTGGTCGTAACCCAAGAATTCGGCCAAGATCCGACCGGTGTCCTGCCCATGCCGGGGTGCCCGACGTGGTTCGGGCAACCTGTCCCCGTCGAGCCTGACCGGTACTTCGAGCTGGTCGGCGCCGAGATCGGCCGCTGGCAACCAGGTGAACCGAGACCTGAATTGAGGATCGCTCGACAATCGATCGTGCGAGTTGGCCGGGACGATGGGCACGTTGTGGCGTTCGGACACTTCCAGCCACTCGCTCGTCGTTCGCGACGCGAAGAGGAGGCGGAGTTCGGCCTTCAGTTCTCGGTTCCCGACCGCATGATCGCCGAGTTCGGCCCCGGGCCACCGCTCGAACAGATCGACGCGTCCCACCGCTTCGCAGAAGTTGCGCCAGAACTTGCGTTCACTCGCCATGAAGAGCACATGTCCGTCGGCCGTCTCGTAAAACTGATAACGGACTGCACCCCGCAAACCGGCGAGTCCTGGAGCACGCCGTCGACCTTCGTCGGCGGCCACTCCCGACACTTCGTCGGATGGGCGCCGGTATGCCTGCTCGGTCTCGATGCGGTACCAGTCGAAATAGGCAGCCGCATCGGATTGCGAAATCTCGATGAAAGCTGGTGAGCCGGAAGTTCGGGCTCGCAGCACCGCACCCAGCACCGTCGTCACCGCCAGAACTGGCCCGAAGGTCATGCCAACGTTCACCTGATCGGGTATTTCGAGAGAGCCGTCATCCTCCATGTCAGGACGAACGACGCCACACCAGGCGTCGAAACCAACACCGTGGCTGGGAAACCTCTCGTACGGGCTTCCGGTCCCGAATCCGGAGATCGAACACACGACGATCCTGGGATTGAGTTTGACTAGACGTTCGAAAGTTAGACCCTTCTTCTCCAGGAATCGAGGTCGCATACCTTCGATCACCACATCGGCCCGGCGCACGAGATCTTCGAACACCAAGATCGCCTCGGGGGTCGAGAGATCGAGTGCCATCGACTCCTTCGAACGATTCACGTGCAGATGGAAGAGCGAGTTCGACTCCACCTCACCATCCGTCCGTTGCTCGTGGACGATCGGCCACGTGACTCTGCGAATGTCGTCACCACCGAGCGACTCGACCTTGATCACGCGCGCTCCGAAATCGGCCAACAAGCCGCCGGCCAGTCCCGGGCCGAGAATCGAACAATCCAGTACGAGTAGCCCGTCGAGCAGCTGATTAGAGGCGGCAGGCCTCATCGAGAGCCCGCCCACAACCCCTCGTCGCTCAGCCCGAGCATCCGAATCGCATTGCCCCGCAACAGCTTCCATTTCAGATCTGGGCTCAAAAACGACGTTTGCTCGTCGAAGATCTTTCGGCTGTGCGGCCAGGTCGAGTCGGTGTGCGGGTAGTCGGTTTCGAAGGTGACGGTGTCCACGCCGATCTTGTCGAGATTCTCGACTCCGTGCGGATCACGGAAGAAGCAGCCGAAGATGTTCGACTTCCAGAAGCGGGACGGTGGCTCGGTGATGGTGTCGGCCACTCCTCCCCACGCCCGATGCTGCTCCCACACGTCGTCGGCTCGTTCGAGGATGTAAGGAACCCAGCCGATCTGTCCTTCGCTATACGCGATCTTCAGGGATGGGAAGCGTACGAGCACCCCCGAGAACATGAAGTCGGTGACCGAACTCATCGCGTTGCCGAAACTGAGGGTCGCTGCGACAGCCGGCGGGGCATCAGCCGATGTCGAGGGCATCTGGCTCGACGATCCGATGTGCATGCACACAACGGTTCCCGTTTCTTCACAGGCCTGGAAGAACGGATCCCAGTAGCCGGTGTGGATCGACGGCAGTCCGAGCTTCGCCGGGATCTCGCTGTAGGCCACGGCATGGCAACCTGCAGCAGCGTTACGCCGAACCACACCGGCGGCGAGTTCGGCGTCCCAGAGAGGCACGATCCCGAGAGGAACCAGCCGTCCGGCCGCACTTCCGCACCACTCCTCGATCATCCAGCGGTTGTACGCCTCGACGCAGGCGAGAGCGAGGTCCTTGTCCTTCGCCTCGGCGAACGTCTGACCGCAGAATCTTGGAAAGGTCGGAAAACACAACGACGTTTGCACACCGTCGGCATCCATGTCGGCCAAGCGCTCGACCGGATCGAAACAACCGGGCCTCATCTCGTCGTAGGTGATCGGTGACAGTGTCATGTCGTCACGATCGAAGCCGACGGCTGCGATATGGCGCTTGAGTGGGAAGACCAAGTCTTCGTAGAGCCAGACATCGCACTCGGGCCCGTCTCCGGACCAGTCGATCTCGTAGGTGGTGCCCCCGCGGTAGACCATTCCCCCCATGCGGCGTCGCTCCACCCGGGGGTGTACTCCTTCTCTCTTCGCCGGTTCAGGGAGCCAGGTTTCGAACAGATGCGCCGGCTCGATCACGTGATCGTCGACGGAGATGATCATGTCATCGAGTTGGCTCATGTCGTTCAACCTCCTACGTCGCAATTTGCTTGGCTGAGAACATCTCGCGGAGAACTGGCTTTAAGACTTTTCCAGCTGCATTCAGTGGCAAGGCGTCGACGACTTCCACGTAACGAGGCGCCTTGTAATTGGCCATGTTGTCACGGCACCAAGCGATAATCTCCTCCGGGCTCGGCCCATCCGGACGAGTCACCACGAAGGCACAGCCGACTTCACCCATCCGCTCGTCGGGAACTCCGATCACCGAGACCTGGGTGATCATCGGATGGGCGAGCATCAGGTTCTCGATCTCGGCCGGGTAGGCATTGAAGCCGCCGACGATGAACATGTCCTTTTTGCGATCGGTGATCTTCAAGTAGCCCTTGTCGTCCATGATGCCGATGTCGCCAGTGTGCAGCCAGCCTTCGGCGTCGATCGCTTCCCGTGTGGCGGCTTCGTCTTCGTAATAACCCACCATCACGTTGTAACCCCGACACAAAATTTCACCAGGTTCGCCGACGGGAACCGACTTTCCGTCGTCATCGACCAGCTTGACCTCGACATCGGGAATCGCACACCCCGACGTGTTGGCGACCAGCTCGTACGGGTCGCCCGGTCGACAGATGCTCACCATTCCGGTGGACTCGCTCAGGCCGTAGGCGGTCACGATGCTCTGGAACGACAGCTCGGAGGCCATTCGTCGGATCATCTCGACCGGGATGGTCGCCGCTCCCGTGACTGCCACTCGGAGAGAGGACAAATCGAACTTGTCGCGTCCTTCGTAGGCGAGGATCGTCAGATACACGGTCGGGGCGCCCGGCAACACCGTGATTCGCTCACTCTCGATGAGCTGCATCACCTCCTGCACGTCGAAGGTGGGGAGCGGAACTATCGTGACACCCCGCAGAATCGAAGAGAGTACGCCGGCCTTATAGCCGAAGGTATGGAAGAGAGGGTTGACGATGAGGTAGCGATCGCTCTCGACGAGTCCGACACACTCGGCCCACACGTCGAAGACTCGTATGTTCTGCGAATGCGACGTCATCACACCCTTCGGTCGACCAGTGGTTCCGGAGGTGAAGAAGATGTCCGACACCGTGGTCGGTGCCACCGAATCGACCGCCGCCTCGTGATCCGAATCGGAAACGACTCGACCACTGTCGATGAACGATTCCCAGGTCAGATCGCCGTCGTCGGCTTCGCCGTCGAGTACGACGACCTGAATCCCGTCGAGAAGTCGCGGATTCGCTTCTCGAAGTTCAGCCAAGTAATCGCGCTCGAGGAAAGCGCGCGTGATGAAGAGGAGACTGGGTCGAACTCGCTCGATGATGTCTTGGGCTTCCAACGTCTTGAAACGAGTGTTGATCGGGACCATGACCCCGCCGACGCTCACGCAACCGAGCGCGGCAAAGATCCACCTCGGGCTGTTGGGAGCCCAAATAACGAAGCGATCGTCACATCGAAATCCGAGGTTCAGAGCCGACTTGCCCACCTCTCGAAGGTTGCTCTCCAGCTCTCCGTACGTCCACTCGTCTCCACGAAAGGCGAGAGCGGTCTTCGACGAGTACTTCGCGCACTGATGCCGCAGCATGACACCGATCGTTTCGAACACGCCCCCTCCCGACATGAGCGCATGGTAACTCTCGGTGCCACACCGGCCCGATTCTCGCTGTCCGCCGCTAGGACTCGGCGACTTCGGCGACGGCTTGCGACAAGACGTCGAGTTCGTGGTCGGACGACTCGACGTTCACAGAATCGAGGCGAAGGTCGGTCACACCAGCCTCGCTTAGGCGCGCGGTTTCCGATCGCAGGACACCCCACTCAGGTGTGCCACTCCGAAATCCGGGTACGCCGACGCGCGTCTCCACGCGCAGATCATCTGACTGTCGACCGGCCTCGTCGAGTGCCCTCGTGATCGCTGAGATGCCACCGGCTGGCTCGGCGATGTCGGGACCCCACGGAATCCAGCCGTCGCCGAAACGCACAATTCGCTCGATCGTGCGCGCCTTACTCGTGCCAGCGA
>JAURHL010000099.1 GCA_030833305.1 Acidimicrobiales bacterium
ACGCGGATGTCGATGCCCAGGTCACGGCCGATCTCCATCACCGAGTTCTGGGTGATGCCCTCGAGCGCGCCGGCCGACAACGGCGGCGTCAGCACCACGCCGTTGCGCGAGCAGAAGATGTTCTCACCGGTGCACTCGGCGACCAATCCGTTCGGGGCCAACATGATGGCCTCGTCGTAGCCGGCCTTGAGAGCCTCCACCTTGGCCAGCGACGAGTTCACGTAGTTGCCCACGGTTTTGGCGGCCGGCGGCATGGTGTTGTGATCGTGACGGGTCCAGGACGAGATCTTCATGCGCACGCCCTTGGTGAGCGCGTCGTCACCCAGGTACGCGCCCCACGGCCAGCACGCGATGGCCACGTCGACCTTGCAGGGCAAGGTGTTGAGACCCATCTCGCCGTATCCGTAGTACGCCAGCGGACGCACGTAGCACGACGCCAGACCCGTGGACGCCACGGTGTCCTTGGTGGCCTGGATCAGTTCGTCCACCGTGTACGGAATCTCCATGCCCAGGATGTGGGCGCTGCGGAACAAACGCTCGATGTGCTCGGTGAGCCGGAACACCGCCGTTCCCTTCGACGTTTCGTAGGCGCGAATGCCCTCGAAGACGCCGGTGCCGTAGTGGAGCGTGTGCGTGAGCACGTGCACCTGGGCCTGATCCCAATCGACCAGCTGGCCGTTCATCCAGATTTTCGGGGTGGGGATCAAGGTGGGCATGGCTCTCCGTTCGAATTCGTATCGTCAGATTAGTTGGTGGACTCGCCGGATGGACCCGACGTTTTCAGGCCAGTCGGGCCGCGATGGTGTCGGCGATCTGCGTCGTCGAACCCGACACGGATTCGGCGCAGGCCGCGCGAACACGATCGGCGGCGGTCGTCTCACCGAGGAAATCGAGCATCAAAGCGGCCGACAAGATGGCCGCCGTGGGGTTCGCCTTACCCGTTCCGACGATGTCGGGCGCCGAGCCGTGAACCGGCTCGAACATGCTGGGGCCGGTGCGGGCCGGGTTGAGATTCGCCGACGAGGCGAGTCCGATTCCGCCCGACACCGCGCCTCCGAGGTCGGTGAGGATGTCGCCGAACAAGTTGTCGGTGACGATCACGTCGTAGCGATGCGGATCCTGAACGAAGTAGATGCACGCGGCGTCGACGTGGTTGTACGCGGTGGACACCTGCGGGAACTCGGCGGCCACCTCGTTGAAGGTGCGCTCCCACAGATTGCCGGCGAACGTGAGCACGTTGGTCTTGTGCACAAGCGTGACGTGCTTGCGCTCACGCTTCATTGCCAACTCGAACGCGTACCTCACGCAGCGCTCGACACCCATGCGCGTGTTGACGCTGCCTTGCGTGGCCACTTCGTGCTTCGTTCCGCGACGCAACACACCACCCTCGCCGACGTACGGGCCCTCGGTGTTCTCGCGGATGACGATGAAGTCGTGCGACTTGGTGTGACCGGGCGCGGTGCCCAGGAACGGACGCTGATTCACGTACAGGTCCAGTTCGAACCGCATCTTCAACAACAGTCCGCGCTCGATGACACCGGGCGGGACATCGGGCGTGCCCACGGCTCCCAGCAGGATGGCGTCGAAACCACGCAGCTGATTCAGCACCTCGTCGCTGAGGATCTCACCGTCGCGCAGGTAGCGCGCACCACCGAGGTCGAAGTCGGTGGTGTCCAGCCGAACGCCCGCGGCGCGCACGACCTTGAGCGCCTCGACGGTGACTTCGGGGCCGATGCCGTCGCCACCGATGACGGCGATTCGGTGCGATGAGGATGAGGAGCCTGACATGGGGACACATCGTACGGGGACGGACATCGGAGTCCCATTTCCCTCGTGTCGAAGAGCCCGAATCCACTGCCAAATGGACCCCTCCCGCCATCTCAACGTCGTCGACGCGCCGTTACCCTGTGCCCCATGGCCAAGGTCCATCACCTCACCGCGACCGCTCTCGAGCGGCTGAAGCAGGAACACCACGACCTCACCACGCGGGGTCGCATCGAAGTGGCCGACAAGATCGAGCGCGCCCGCGAACTGGGTGACCTGTCCGAGAACGGCGATTATCACGCGGCCAAGGACGAACAGGGCCACATGGAAGGTCGCATCCGACATCTCGAATCGATTCTCGAGAATTACGAGTTGGTCGACACCGACGACGGCGACCTGGTGGGTCCCGGCAAATTGGTGACCGTCTCCATCGACGGCGACGAGCCCGAGACCTATTACCTCGGCTCGCACGAGGAGAAGTACGAGGGCGCCGCCACCATGACGCCGGAGTCCGCTCTCGGACAAGCACTCAACGGCCACCGCACCAACGAAACGGTGTCGTACACCACTCCGAACGGGCACCAGTTGTCGGTCGTCATCATCAGCGTGGAGCTGCCCTGAGCACCTTCGTCTCTCCCACGTCGAGTGACGCTGGCCTCGACACACCGGGAATCCCGCCGCTTCCGCCGGGTCGCGAGATCGAACTGCCGGGCCGTGGCACCACGTTCGTGCGCGAGTTGCCCGCGCCGCACCCGGGTGCTTCCACCGTGTTGTTGTTGCACGGCTGGACCGCCACCGCCGATCTCAACTGGTTCGCCGTGTACGAGAGCCTCGGTCGCCATCATCGGGTGATCGCCCTCGACCATCGTGGTCACGGTCGCGGCATTCGCACGCGCAAGCCGTTCCGTCTGGCCGATTGTGCCGACGACGCCGCCGCGTTGATGAGCGAACTCGGAATCGAGAGCGTCATTCCGGTCGGCTATTCAATGGGTGGTCCGGTGGCGTTGTTGATGTGGAAGCGCCATCGCGAACTGGTGGACGGACTCGTGCTGTGCGCGACCGCGGGCAGCTTCGCGCACAGTCGCGCCGAACGCATGGCGTTCCTCGGTCTCACCGGAATGAGCGCGCTCGCGCGCCTCACACCCGAAGCCACCCGCGCCAGCATCACCGAGAAGGTGTACCTGCGTCGCAAGGCGGCCAAGTGGGGGCCGTGGGCCATCAGTCAGATCGAACTGCACGACTGGCGCATGGTGTTGGAAGCCGGACACGCCATCGGTTCGTTCTCGGCTCTGGACTGGGTGGGCCAGATCGACGTGCCCACCTCGCACGTGGTCACCTTGCGCGATCCGGTGATCCCGGTGCATCGCCAACTGGATCTCTTCGCCGCCATCCCCGACGCGCGCGCCTCGCGAATCGACGGTGAGCACGACGCGATCGTGGCGCACGCTCCGCGAATGGCCGATCTCATCATCGACGGTGTCCGTTCGGTGAACGAGCGACGTTCCTGACGTGAGAATCCGTCGACTGCTCCCCATCGTCGCCCTCGGAGTCGGCGCCGCGGTCGCCGCTCGATCCGTCAAAGCACGCAACTTCGCCGCTGCTGATCGCGTCACCTCGGCCATCAAACGCGGAACCATGGCGGCCCGCAACACCGAACTGGTGCGCCTCGGCGGTCGCGTGGGTCTCACCTACGCCAGCGCCACGGCCCGAAAGGCCTTCGCCAACGCCGAACGTCGCATCGAGATCGACAACGAGACCGAACTGAAGACCGCCGCCCAGGTGTCCGAACGTCTCGGGCAGATGAAGGGTGCGCTCATGAAGCTCGGCCAGATGGCCAGCTACCTGGACGAGGGTCTGCCCGCTCCGCTTCGTTCCGCACTGTCGCAATTGCAGTCGAGCGCGCCACCGATGTCGGGCGAGTTGGCCGCCGGGGTGATCGAGCGCGAACTCGGCAAGTCACCGAGCGAGCTCTTCGTCGAGTGGGACCCCGTTCCGATCGCCGCGGCGTCGATCGGCCAGGTGCATCGCGCGGTCATCCTCGATCCGGCGACCGGCCAAGAGCGCGCCGTCGCGGTCAAGGTGCAGTATCCGGGCGTCGACGAAGCGATCGACGCCGATCTGCGCAACGCCGACCTGTTGGGTTTCTTGCTGCAGCAGGGCTTCAGCGGTCTCGACCCGAGCGATCTGGTGAACGAGGTGAAAGAACGCATCCGCGAGGAACTGGATTACTCCCGCGAGGCGACCAACCAGATGCTGTTCGCCGACTACTACCGCGGTCATCCCTTCATCCACGTCCCGCAGGTGTTCCCCACCTTCAGCACCGGTCGGGTTCTCACCACCGAGTTGGTGAACGGCATGTCGTGGAGCCAATTGCTGCAGCAAAGCCAGGAACAGAAGGACCTGGCCGGGGAAGCGCTCTTCCGTTTCGTGTTCCGCAGTCTGTACGGAATGCACAAGTTCAACGGCGACCCGCATCCGGGCAATTACATCTTCCACGAGAACGGGCGCATCACCTTCCTCGACTTCGGACTGGTGAAACACTTCACCGACGACGAGATGGCGACCTTCATCGCCATGGTGAAGTCGGCCGCCTACGAAAGCGATGTTCCCGCGTTCCGCAAGGTGCTGGAGGACTCGGGCATGCTGAAACGTGACGCGCCGGTGGAGACATCCGACGTGGGCACGTATTTCGGACGTTTCTACGAGCCCGTGCGCGCGGACGAGAGAACCACCTGGACTCCGCAATACGCCAGCGGCATCGTGCGTCACACCTTCGATCGCTCGAGTCCCATCGCGCAATACGCCACCGTGCCCAAGACGTTCGTGTTCATCCAGCGCATCAATCTCGGTCTGTACGCCATCCTCGGCGAGTTGGGAGCGTCGGGCAACTACCGGCGCATCGCCCGCGAACTGTGGCCGTTCGTGAACGATCCACCCAGTACGGCGATGGGTGAATCCGAACGCGAGTGGTTGGCCACCCGCGCCGGATCCCGTTGAACCGCTAGCGTTCGCGGAATGTCGCAACGCTCCGTCCGTCACTTTCTCGCCTCGCTGGCCGTCGCCGGTCTCGCACTGACCGCGTGCGGTGGGGACGACTCCTCCTCCGATGTCTCGGTCACGGAATCCGAGATCTCCTTGGTCCCCAGTGACCCCGCCGACGAGAGCAAAGAACCCGACGTGGTTCTGCCCGCCGAAACCCCGACCGAACTGGTCATCACCGACATCACCGACGGAGAAGGTGACGCCGCCGCCGAGGGCGACACCGTGTTCGTCTTCTACGTCGGGGTTCTGTCGGCCGACGGATCGCGATTCGACGGCAACTTCGACGGTGAGCCTTTCGCCGTCACCCTCGGTCAGGGTGCCGTTATCGAGGGCTGGGATCAGGGCTTGTTGGGAATGAAAGCCGGCGGGCGTCGCCAGCTCGACATCCCCGCCGAGCTCGCCTACGGAGAGGCCGGTTCGGGTGACGCCATCCCGCCCAACTCGGCGATCTCGTTCGTGGTCGACATGTTGGCCATCGTGCCGGCCATCGACCCGGCCGACGAGCCCGAGATCACGAACCTTGCCAATACGGGGTTGCTCAGCGATCTGGTGATCGACGACCTCGTCGTTGGTGACGGCGCCGAGGCCAAAGCCGGTTCCACCGTCGTGGTGCAGATCATCGCGTTCCGCAGCGACACGGGCGCGAAACTGGTGAGCACGTGGGGCGATCCCAGCCCGGTCACCTTCACGTTGGTCACCGACGGATCTTTGCCCGGAATTGTCGACGGCGTGCCGGGCATGAAGGTGGGCGGTCGCCGCATCCTCAACATTCCGTACGCGGATGCCTTCGGTGAGGCCGGGAACGCCGATCTCGGGCTGCCCGAGAAGACCGACCTCGTCTTGGTGGTCGACCTCTTCGCCGCGTTCTGAGTCGCATCACCCGTTCGGTGGCGGTCCGCCGTTCGGCGGCGGTCCTCCCATGGGAGGCATCGGTGCCGCGGCGTTGCCGGTTTGCGTGGTGGCGGTTCCTCGCAGACATCCGATGACGTACGGGAACGCCGCGGTGGCGTGATAGCGGTACGTGCCGTCGGGCCCGATACGACCGTTGCACTCGTCGAGAACGTTGCTTTTGCCGTTGGCGTCGTACGTGTACGCCTTCCACGAGTACGAGGTCGGGTCACCGGTCATGTCGTAACCCGACACGAACACCGCGGTCTCGGAGCACTCAGAGTCGAGACAGCCGACCGAGTTGTAAATGGGGAAACCGTCGAGGGCGTAGCCGATGATGTAGGACGAATCGAGGTTGCAGGCGGCCACGGCGTTCAACGCGTGATTGTGATAATCGGCGTCGAATCCGGTGTGACCACCACACCCGTCGAGCAAACCGTTGTACACCGGGTCCCCGTACGCCTCGCGTTCGGGCATCGGACCTTCGGTGGGGCCGTAAATGGGCAAACCCGTGGTGGTGAACCCGAGTGGTCCGAGCACGTCGACGATGCTGGTGGGCTCGTCGGCCACTTCCGGCCTCAACGGAACGCGCCATTCCCACGTCTGTTCCTGAAGCCCGTTCGGCGTCATCTCGACGAACTCGTATCCGGGCATTCCGTTCGAGGTGACCACCACTTCGCCGTCGACGCATTCCACCGTCACCACCGGCATGGCGTAGTCACCGCCCGGACCCGCCACGGCGCTCAGATCAGGGAACACTGCCGTGGGGCACTCGCCGAGCGCGGGGAGAGCGGTGTCCGTCGGAACGATGGCGAGGGCCTCGGTGGTCGTCGACTGCGCCACCGTGGATTCGACCGTGGTGGCCGGCTCCGAGGCCGCCACCGAGGTTTCGGTGTTGCCACCCCCGCCACAGGCGGCCAGCAAGGTGAACATCGACGACACGACGATCGATCTCGAGGGAATTTGCATCCCGACATCGTGCCCCACTCGGACCTCGAACATGGTGGGATCCCGGTGAGAATTCGGTGACGAATCGTCGGGATACGTCAAACGAGTTCGCCGCGCCACCAACGTTCGAGGGCGTCGGGTAATTCGCCCTCGCCCCGATCGTCCATCACCTCGGGATCGTTCGGAGCCCCGTCACGACGCATGACCGTGGCGATGCCTCGGTCGTCGATGGCCACGGTGACACGAACACGTTGGCGCAACGGGTGCTCGCTGGGGCGCCACCTGGTGGAGTCCGACGGATCGGTGGGAGCACACCAGCCGCTGACCACCAACGCGGCGGCCGAGAACTCGACGTGATCATTCGTGCGTTCCAGGAGCAGATACGGATGTTCATCGCTGTCGAGGAGGAACGCCGGCTGGCTCTGGCCGGTCGGGATCACGTACAAACGCGCCTCGGCCAACGAGAACGGCTCGCTCACTTCACGATGGACCATGTCGTCGACCCATCGAGCCAGAACG
>JAURHL010000009.1 GCA_030833305.1 Acidimicrobiales bacterium
ACCTGTCGCGCCGCACGGGTTCGCGCCTCGATTGGAGCGACGTCGACGCCGACCACTGCGGACGCGTTCTGTTGCTGGCCTACCCCGACCGTCTCGCCGTGCGACGCCAGCCCGGTCAGTACCAGTTGCGCACGGGTTCGGCGGCGTGGTTCCGCCCCACCGACGCCCTCGCCCACGAGACGTTCGTGGTGGCCGCCGATCTGGACGGTGATCGCAAGAACGCGCGCGTTCGTTCGTGCGCCTCGGTGGACCAAGCGGTCATCGCCCGGGTGTTGCGCGACGACGTGGTCGACGAGAGAACGGTGACGTGGGACAAGGAGCGTCGCGACATCGTCGAGCGCGTGGTGGTGCGTCTGGACAAGATGCGTCTGAGCGAGGAGACGCGGCGCCCCTCCCCCGGTGACGCGGCTGTCGACGCGTTGATGGAACGCGTGGTGTCCACACGACTGGCCGAGTTGCCGTGGGGCAACGCCACCGGCGAACTGCGCGCGCGGGTGAACTTCCTGCGTCGCGAACTGGGCGAGTCGTGGCCCGACTGGAGTGACAAGACGTTGCTGTCCAACATCGACGAGTGGTTGCGTCCGTATCTGGTGGGCATGACGTCGGTGTCGGAACTGAAGTCGCTCGACCTGGCCATGTTGTTGCGCTCGCAGTTGCCGTGGCCCGAGGGCGCGCGTCTGGACGAACTGGCCCCGACGCGCATCGAGCTGGCGTCGGGTCGCACGTTGTCGTTGGACTACGCCACCGCCGTGGCCGAGGGCACCGCGCCGGTGGTGCGCGTGCGCGTGCAGGATCTGTTCGGCACCAAGGTGCATCCCACCATCGCCGACGGTCACGTGCCGTTGGTGTTGCACCTGTTGTCCCCCGCCGATCGGCCCGTGCAGGTGACCGCCGATCTGCCCGGCTTCTGGGCCGGCAGTTGGGCCGACGTGCGCAAGGACATGGCGGGTCGTTACCCCAAGCACCAGTGGCCCGACGACCCGGCCAACGCCGACCCCAAGAGGATGAAGGACCGCTGATGATCGGCTTCGACATCGCCGGCCTGTCGTTGCCCATGGTGTTGTTGTGCACCGCGTTGGCGCTGATCGGCTCCAGCGTTCAAGGTTCGTTGGGCTTCGGGTTGGGCATGCTCACCTCTCCGTTGTTCGCCATGATCGACCATTCGTTCGTGCCGGTGGCCATGATGCTGGCCGTCGTGCCCCTGACCTTCGGCGTGGCCATCCGCGATCGCGCGCACATCGACGCCTCCGGGTTCAAGTGGGCGATCCTCGGTCGGTTCCCGGGTGTGTTCATCGGGCTGGTGGCGTTGCGCGCCATGAACGAGGACTTACTGGCCTACGCCGTCGCCTCGTCGGTGGCCGTCGCCGTGATCCTCTCGGTGGTCACCTCAAGGCGCGGACAGGTGGTGCCCACCAACGCCACCACGCTCACCAGTGCCGGTTTCGCCAGCGGGTTCATGGGCACGGTCACCTCCATCGGCGGGCCGCCGATGGCCTTGGTGTACAAGGACGGCGACCCCCGAACGGTGCGCGCCACCATCGCGGCGTTCTTCAGCATCGGCGTGGTCATCACCGTGGCCGGCTTCGTGCTTTCGGGCGAGATCGGCCGCCACGAGTTGGCGTTGACGGCGGTGATCCTGCCCGGCGTGGTGGCCGGACTGCCGTTGTCCAGCGTGCTGGCGCGCCACATGTCGTCCGCGGTGATGCGACCACTGATCCTGGTGATGTGTGCCGTTTCGGCACTGTTGTTGGTTCTGCAAACCGCCCTCTGACGGGCTGGGCATCCACGCGCTGGCGGGCGTAGCGTGACGGCATGCCCGAGTTCGCGTTCACCGAGATCCTGCCGCTGGGCAAGGACGACACCCCGTATCGCTTGGTCACCACCGACGGCGTGTCCACCTTCGACACCCCCGAGGGACGATTCCTGAAGGTCAGCCCCGCGGCGCTCACCCGCATCACCGAGGAGGCCATGCGCGACATCGCGCACTTCCTGCGCCCGGGACACCTGCAGCAGTTGCGCAACATCCTCGACGACCCCGAAGCCAGCGACAACGACCGCTTCGTCGCGCTCGACCTGTTGAAGAACGCGGCCATCGCGGCCAGCGGCGTGTTGCCCATGTGCCAGGACACCGGCACCGCCATCGTGAAGGCGAAGAAGGGTCAGTTCGTGTTCACCGGAGGTGGCGACGAGGAAGCCATTGCGCGCGGCGTGTACAACACCTACCTCACCAGCAACCTGCGCTACAGCCAGATGGCCCCGCTCACCATGTACGACGAGGTGAACACCGGCAACAACCTGCCGGCCGAGATCAAGATCAACGCCATCGACGGCGACGCGTACAAGTTCCTGTTCATGGCCAAGGGTGGCGGCAGCGCGAACAAGAGCTACTTGTTCCAGGAGACCAAGGCGTTGCTGAACGACAAGTCGCTCTTCCCGTGGTTGTTCGAGAAGATGAAGTCGCTCGGCACCGCGGCCTGCCCGCCGTATCACCTGGCCGTGGTCATCGGCGGCACGTCGGCCGAGCACGCGGTGGAGACCGCGAAGTTGGCCAGCGCGCGCTATCTGGATTCATTGCCCACCGAGGGTTCGACGTTGGGTCACGGCTTCCGCGACCTCGACATGGAACAGCGCATCTTGAAGCTGTCGCAGGAAATCTCGGCATCGGCGCGCAGTTCGGCGGCAAGTACTTCTGCCACGACGTGCGCGTGATTCGTCTGCCACGTCACGGCGCGTCGTGTCCGGTGGCCATGGCCGTGTCGTGTTCGGCCGACCGACAGATGCTGGGCAAGATCACCGCCGACGGCATCTTCCTCGAGCAGTTGGAGACCGATCCCGCGCGCTTCCTGCCCGACGTGACCCACGACGATCTGCAGGACTCGCCGGTGGTGCAGATCGACCTCAATCGTCCGATGGACGAGATCCGCGCCGAGTTGAGCAAGTACCCGGTGAAGACGCGCGTGATGCTGACCGGACCGCTGGTGGTTGCGCGTGACATCGCCCACGCCAAGTTGAAAGAGCGCATCGACGCCGGTCAGGGGTTGCCCGACTACATGAAGAACATGGCCGTGTACTACGCCGGTCCGGCCAAGACACCCGAGGGCATGGCGTCGGGTTCGTTCGGTCCCACCACTGCCGGTCGCATGGACAGCTACGTCGACGAGTTCCAGGCCAACGGCGGCAGCTTCGTGATGTTGGCCAAGGGCAACCGCTCGCGCGCGGTGACCGACGCCTGCAAGAAGCACGGCGGCTTTTATCTGGGTTCCATCGGTGGACCGGCCGCGCGTCTGGCGCAGGACTGCATCACCAAGGTGGAGGTGCTGGAGTACGCCGAGTTGGGCATGGAAGCCGTGTGGAAGATCGAGGTGCAGGACTTCCCCGCGTTCATCGTGGTGGACGACAAGGGCAACGACTTCTTCGACTTGGTGAACAAGCCCTTCAGTGGCACCCCCGTGTCGCTGAAGTAATCGGCACACCGGGCGGTTTCAGTCGAAGAGAGCTCCGAGGCGCAGTTCGCCGTCGCGGGTCTGTCCGCCGTCGGCCAGGAACTTCAACATCGCGTCCCGCGTGCCGACACCATCCAGACAGCGTGCGAACGCGTTCCACTCGGCGATGAGGTCGGCTTCCACGTCCTTCTCGGCGCGCAACACCGACGCCTTGGCCTCGGCCACCGCGTGCGCGGGGAACGACGCGATGCGCCGCGCCATCCGCTCCACGAAGGGCCACAACTCGTCGTGAGGCAACGCCCGATTGATCCATCCCCAGGATTCGGCGGTTCGAGCGTCGATGTCGTCACAGCCCAACACCACTTCCATCGCTCGCGATCGCCCGAGCAACCGCGAGAGTCGTTGCGTGCCGCTGCCACCCGGGATGATGCCCAGAGCCACCTCGGGCTGGTTGAACAAAGCACCCGGATGGTCACCATGCGGCAGGGCGGCGAAGCGCATGTCGCAACTGGACGCCAATTCGCTGCCGCCACCACCCACGCGACCCTCGATGACGGCGATGGTGGTCTTGGGCATGGTGCGCAACGTCTCGCACATGCGGTGATACGGACCCAACTCGGTCGTGGGCGGTTGACCGGGCGGAAACGTCAGGATCGCCTCCACGTCGAAGTGGGCGATGAAGAAGTCGGGGTTGGCCGACGACAGCAACACCACTCGCACCGTGTCGTCCACCGCCAGTTCCTCGACGATGCGGGCGGTCTCGATGAACTGCTCGAAGGTGAACAAGTTGATGGGCGGGTGATCGAACACCACACGCGCGATTCCACCGCCGATCGAGACCTTCACTCCTGCACCCATGACTCCCCCCGTCGTCGGATGTCGACGCGCGAATTACTTCAACAGACTCTTCACCACGTTGCGCGTGTCGTTGATCTCGTCGGGAGTGGCCCCGAACTCGACCGCGGCGAAATCGGTGACGCCGATGTCGGCGAGCGACGCGATGCGCTCGGCCACCTCGGCCTCGCTACCGATGATGGCGATGTCGGCCGGACCGGCCGCGCCTTCCTTGTCGAGCATGGCGCGATAACTCGGCAACTGGCCGTAGACCACGAACACCTTGGCCGCGCGCTCCAGGGCGGCGGCGCGATCGTTCGTGACGCACACCGGAAGGGCCGCGATGACGCGCGTGGAGTCACGACCGACCTTCTCGGCGGCGGCCCGCAAGGTGGGGACCGTGTGGTTCTTCAGGGTTTGCGGACCCGTGCACCACGTGAGCGTGCCGTCGGCCAGCGCCGCGGTGACCTTCAACATCTGCTCGCCGAGCGCGGCGACCACGACGTTGGGTCGCGAACCACCCGGCACCGCCACACCACCGTTCACGCGGAACTCCTCGCCGGCGTGCGACACCGGCTTGCCCTCCAGCAGCGGCATCATCACTTCCAGGTACTCGCGCATGTGACGAACCGGCTTGTCGAAACTCATGCCCCACATGGACTCCACCACGATCTTGTGACTGAGACCGATGCCGAGGCACAGGCGACCGTTCGATGCCGCGTTCACCGTGAGGGCCTGCTGAGCCATCATCATCGGGTGACGTGGGTACGTGGGAACGACGCTGGTTCCCAACTCGATGCGGGGCACCTCGCGACCGATCACGGCCAGCGCCGTCAGCGCGTCGTGTCCGAAGATCTGCGGCGCCCAGTAGCTGGCGAAACCGGCGGCCTCGGCTGCTCGAGCCTCGGCCACCATGGCGTCGATCGTTCCGTCGTTCGCTGCTCCACCGAAGATTCCAATTCGCATGGGCCCACCGTAACCGCGCCGACCACGCCCATCGGCACGGAACCAGCGGACGACGAACTCAGGCGAGGCTGACGAGGTCCAGCCAGTCCCGGCCGAAGTAGTCCACCTGACCATCGGGCATCAACAGCACCTTGGTGGGTGACAGGTTCTCCACGAACTCGGTGTCGTGGCTGACGAAGATGATCGCGCCCTTCCAGCCCGACAGAGCGTCGGCCACCGCCTCGCGACTGGGCGGATCGAGGTTGTTGGTGGGTTCGTCGAGCAACAGCAGGTTGTTGCGACCGACCATCAGCATGGCCAACGCCAACTTGGTCTTCTCACCACCGCTCAACGTGCCCGACTTCTGGAACACCTTCTCGCCCGACAGACCGAACATGCCCAACAGCCCGCGCAACTGGGTCTCGGTCAGTTGCACTCCGGGCGGCACCTCGCGACGGATGTTGTCGAGCAACGAGGCGTTCGTGTCCAGGTTGTCGTGCTCCTGCGCGTAGTAGCCGCACTGCACCTGATGGCCGAAAGCGAACTGTCCGAGGTCGGCGTCGGTCTCGCCGGCGAGAATGCGCAACAGACTGGTCTTACCCGCACCGTTCAAGCCCAACACCAGCAATCGTTCACCACGACCCAGATCGAACGAGACGTCCTCGAACACCGGCGGTCCGCCGTATCCCTTGCACAGATGCTCGGCCGTGATGACGGTGGTGCCGCACGGTGGCGGATCCGGGAACTTCACCTGGATCCGTCGGGTCGCATTGGGAGCGTTCACTTTTTCGCCCTGCAGACGGTCGATGCGCTTCTCGATGCTGTGGGCCATGGCGGCCTTGGTGGCCTTGGCACCGAACCGGTCGACCACGGTCTGCAGACGATCGATCTCCTTGGCTTGCAGCGCGGCCTTCTTGGCGAGTCGTTCCTCGTCCTCGGCCCGCGCTCGTTGGTATTGGCTGTAGGTGCCGCGATATTCCACGATGTGTCCGGTGGCGTCCTCGGCCACTCGATCCAGGTGCAACACGCGTGTGATCGCCTCGTCAAGCAGATCGAGGTCGTGACTGATCACCAACAAGGCGCCGCGGTACTGGCGGAGGAAGCCGAGCAACCAGGTCTTGGCGTCCACGTCGAGGTGGTTCGTGGGTTCGTCCAACAGCAGGGCGTCGCTGCCGGCGAAGAGGATGCGCGACAACTCCACGCGACGCCGCTCGCCACCCGACAACACACCAACCGGTAGGTCCAGTCGTTCCCCGTTCATGCCGAGGCCGGCGGCGATGCTGCGCGCCTCACTCTCGGCGGCGTAGCCACCTTTGAGAGCGAACTCCTCCTCGGCGCGGCTGAATCGTTGCACGTTGCGGTCGCTGGCGTCCTCCTCCATCGCGATGCGCAACTTCTCGATGCGCACCAAGTCGTCGTCGATGTTGCGACCCGAGAGGATGTGCGAGATGGCCGACCGTCCGTCGTAGATGCCCGCGATGCGGGGATCCTGCGGCAGGTAACCGAAACCACCCTTACGGGTGATCTTGCCGGCGATGGGTTCGGCTTCGCCGCCGAGCACCTTGAAGAGGCTGGTCTTGCCGGCTCCGTTGCGACCCACCAGGCCCACCTTGTCCTTGGGCATCACGGTGAAGGTGGCGTCGGACACGACGACGCGACCACCCACTTCGACCGAGAGCGACTGGACCTGGAGCACCTCTCAAGTGTGTGCCGTCGAGGTCCCCGTCGCAACCACGCGCGCCACAAGCATGCGTGTCACAACCTGGCACGCCACGGCCGGGCCGTGAATGTCACCGCTCAATTCGAGGCGAGAGTCGTGATGGTGGTCGCCAGCGTCGTCGTGGTCACGCCGGGCACCGACGACGAAACCGATGTGGTGGTCACCGAAGGGTCCGAGGTCGTGGTGGTGGCGTTGGGATCCGTCGTGGTGGAGGCCTCCGGGGGCAGGTTCGTGAGAGGCGCATCGTTGGTGAACTCGGATGGGAGACACTTTCCGGTGGAAGGTAAGGGAGGGGTCCCGAGCATCTCGATGATCCGTTCCATCATCACGTCGTTGCCCCTCGCCACCGGATGTATGCCGTCCTTCCACAAGAGTCCCGGTGCGCGGGAGATGCTGCGCCAATCGAGTAGCCAGAGATTCTCACGAGCCGCGGCCTCCTCGAGGATCACCTCGTTCACCTCGGCGATGTACGGCTTGAACTCGGTGGCGGTGAGGATGATCACCGGTCGAGGAGCAAGGGTGTCGAGAATCTCACGCAACATCTCGCGGTACTTGGCCTGATCCCTCCCGTAGTTGGTGCCCAGGAACAGCACCGCCGCATCGAAGCCTTGCGGAAGTTTCTTCTCGATGATGTCGAGCCCCAGATTGATCGGTTTTCCCCGTTCGCCCTCGATCGACACCTGCCATCCCAAGGGAACCAACAGGTCACAGGCCGGGCCACCGAATCGTCGCGACAAGGCGGCGAAGATCGAGTCACCGATGAAGAGAACCTTGTTGCCGTCGGCGACTTCGCCCACGGTCACCTGGCGACCCGAGGGGAACGTGGAAACGACGCCACCCGATCCGAGCGCGTCCGATCCGGTCGGATCGGGAACGACCCCGACACCGGCCACCGTGCCGAGTGGACCGGTTGGTTGCGGAGCCGCATCGTCACCACCGCAGGCCGCCGAGACGGCGATGAATGCCACCATGAACAGCGCCGAGCGCCTGCGAACCCGGGACCGCACGATCACTTGGACTCGTTCTGCTCGCGAATCAACTTCAACTCGTCACGAATGGACGCCAGCAGAGCCATTTCGGTCGGCGGCGCTTCGGCCGGTGACCCGGTGGCCTTGTTGTACGCCTTCAACATCAGGAACAGCACGAACGCGATGGACAGGAAGGTGACCGCCACGGTGAGGAACGATCCGAAACGGATCTCGGCGTCGTTCAGATGCAAGATGAGCACGTCGTCGAACTTCGGCTCTCCGAACGGAATCGCCACCAACGGCATGATGACGTTCTCCACGAGGGCCGTCACCAGACTCGAGAAGGCTCCACCAACGACGAAACCGATGGCGATCGCCAACAGGTTGCCCTTGTTGATGAAGTCCTTGAACTCCGACATCAGCTTCTTCATCGCGTCACCTCCGAGGCGCAAACCCTACCGACGTCCGAGCGGTAACTGGCCTCGCACTACCCTGACGCCATGGCCGAGAACTCCGCCAGCGACCGCGATGGCACACCGCTCACGCAGGTCCCCGAGCTGTTGCTCGATCAGATCGATTCTCTGCGCGTGCTGCGCGCCGACACCGACGAGGAGAAGGGTGCCCTCCTCGAGCAGATCGGCGGCAAGGGTGTCGTCGAGCAGGAGATGGTCACGCAGATGGCCGCCATTCGCCCGCTCCAACATCCCGACCGCTTCGAGGAAGCCCACCGCCTGGTGATGCGCGCCATCGAGGTGCTCGACCGCAACGGTCAACGTCCGGCCGTGTTGCCCCGCCTCGGACCACTACGACCGGTGGCGACGTGGCTGGTGCAACTGGTGACGCGCTGGATCGTTCGCAATCACCTCTCCCGATTGTTGGGACGAATCTGCGGTCTGTACGAGCGTCGCGAGGCGAACAGCGAATGGTCCACCCGCGAGCACTCCATGTTGCGACGCGCGCGTCTGGACGCCCGACGCGTTCACGCGGGAATGAACGGCAAGGCCCTCGGTCTGCCCACGTTCCTTCTCGGCGGCGCGTTCCTCGGATCGATCGCCAGTGCGTTGCAGAGCGTGGCCCGAGCCGCGCTCGACTCGCGAGCCGGCGTCATCGTCCTCAGCATCGTCGTCATGGGCGTGTTGGCGGCGTTGTCATGGGTCGCTCTCTACAGCGCGGGAGTCGCGCGACGTCGCATCAGACTGTCGACTGATCAACCCGTGAAGGCGTTGTGGGAGACCATCGGAGTGGCGGGCAAGCCACCGCGCGACGAGAGTTTCAACTTCGCGGCCTACGCGATCGCATTGCTGTTGCTGTCGTGGATCGTCATCCCGCTCGCGGTGTGGTTAGCTATCACGGCTTGACGCCACCGACGCTCGTCAGCGCGGATTCTCCGGTGCGTCCAGATCCTCGAATCGATCCACCCGCCGCAGTGACGGGAAGAACACCGAATAAAGGGCCACGATGCCCACGGTGGCCACGCCCCCACCGATGACCGCGGTTTGTGTTCCGAACGCCTGCGCGGCCACACCACTCTCGAAGGCTCCCAGTTCGTTGCTCGCACCGATGAAGACGTTCTCCACCGCCATCACACGACCACGCTTGTCGTCGGGGGTGACCAATGGAACCAGCGTGCTGCGGATGTACACACTCACCATGTCCGCTCCCGCCAGGATCACCAACGACGCGAAGGCCAACACGTAGCTGGTGGTGACGCCGAGAACGATGGTGGCCAGTCCGAAGAGCGCGACCACGACGAGCAACTTGGAGCCGACGCGGCGCGTCACCGGTCGCGAGGCCAACACGAGCGCCATGAGCGCCGCTCCGATTCCGGGCGCGGCTCGCAGCCAACCGTAGGCGACGTCACCGACGCCCAGTCGTTCCTCGGCGATGGCCGGAAGAAGGGCCACCGCACCACCGAACAGCACCGCGAACAAGTCGAGCGAGATCGCCGCCAGCAGAATGGGCGTGCGACGGATGAATCGCAGGCCCTCGAGAGCCGAATGCAACGTGACTTTCTTCGACTCGTCGCGTGGGTCACGAGCGGTGGGGCGCTTCGTGAACCGGATAGCCAGGAGGAACATCATTCCGCCACCCACCATGCACGTGGCCACCGCGTAGGCGAGGGCCGGATCGACCGCGTAGAGGATGCCGCCCAACGCCGGTCCGACGATGGCCGCCGAGGTCCAGGTGGCCGAATAGAGAGCGATGGTACGGGGCAACGCACCTTCGGGGGCGACCATCGGCGGGATCGAACGCACCGACGGGGCGGCGAAGGCGCGCGACACTCCGAACAGAACGGCGATCAGGAACAACGGCCACACCGCGGTCGGATCGGACAACGCGTACAACGTCAATGCCAACGAGCAGAGCGCCTCGCCACCGATGGCCATCGCGCCGATGACCTTGCGATTGAAGCGGTCCGCCACGGTGCCGGTGACGAGCACCAGCAGAGCCGCCGGCAGGAACTCGGCCAAACCGAGCAAGCCGATGTCCAACTCGCGACCGGTGATGTCGTACACCTGCTTGCCCAGGACGGTGGCCTGCAACATCACTCCGGCCGACGTGAACACGCTCGAACCCAAGAGGTTGCGCACCGGTGCCACCCGCAACAGCGCCCGCGTGTTACTGACCGCGGTCGTCACGTCATTCGTCGCATTGCTCGATACGTCGTTCGATTCGTCTTTCGGTGCGGGCTCGCCGGACATCAGTGGTTCACCATAGTGACACCTGCTAGTAATTCCCGTATGAGTTCGATGGCCGACGAGACCCGATGGATGGACGCGACCGCGCAAGCCGCGATGGTCGCGCGCGGAGACGCGAAACCGATCGAACTGGTCGAGGCCGCCATCGAGCGGATCGAGAAGTACGACCCGCAACTGAACGCTCTCACGTACAAATGGTTCGACGACGCCCGCGCCCTGGCCTCGAACTCCGGTCTGCCGCGTGGACCGTTCCACGGCGTGCCCTACTTGTTGAAGGATCTGTTCGCCGCCGAAGCCGGCAAACCGCTCAGCAACGGCAACAAGGCGCACAAGGCCGCCAACTACGTCTCCGACGCCGACACCACCTTGGTGAGTCGCTACAAAGCCGCCGGCCTCGTCAGCCTCGGACGCACCAACAGCCCCGAGTTGGGAAGCGTCCCGGTGACCGAACCCGAAGCGTGGGGACCGACCCGCAACCCGTGGGACACCTCGCGCACGTCGGGTGGCTCCAGTGGCGGAGCGGCGGCCGCGGTGGCGGCCGGCATGGTGCCCATCGCCCACGCCAGTGACGGCGGCGGATCGATCCGCATCCCGGCGGCCTGTTGTGGACTGGTCGGCCTGAAGGTCTCCCAAGGCCGCATCACCATGGGGCCCGCACGCGACGAGAGCAACCTGGGCGTCGAGCACTGCGTCAGCCGAACCGTGCGGGACTCGGCGCGACTGTTGGACGCCACGCACGGTCGCGGTGTCGGCGACGTCATCATCGCACCGCTTCCCTCCCGACCGTTCGCCGACGAGGTGGGGGCCGATCCGGGCCGACTGCGCATCGGCTTGCTGGATCACAGCCCGCGCGGATTCGCCACCGATCCCGAATGCGTCACCGGTGTTCACAACGCCGCCAAATTGTTGGAGTCCCTCGGCCACCACGTGGAACCGGCGTGGCCCGAGGTGCTGGCCGACAACGAGATGGGACGCACGTTCGGCCAGATGTGGAGCACGAACATGGGCATGTCGTTGCGGCGCTTCGCCGACGCGCTCGGTCGCGAGATGACCGTCGACGACGTCGAACTGATGAACTGGGCGCAGGCGCAGTTCGCCAACAACGTCAGTGGCGTGGATTACGCGGCATCGTTGGCGGCGGCCGTGAAGTTCCGTCGCGCCGTTCAATCGTGGTGGTCACAGGGATGGGACCTTCTCCTCACCCCGACCCTGGCCGCACCCCCTCTTCCCGTCGGTTCGTTGCCGAACGACGCCGAACGGCCCATGGCACCACTGGTCACCGCGGGTGAATGGGTCACGTTCACCGGTCAGTTCAACATGAGCGGACAACCAGCCATCAGCCTTCCGCTGCACCGCACTCCCGCCGGGCTACCCGTGGGAATCCAGTTGGTGGCCGCCTACGGACGCGAGGACGTTCTCATTCGGGTGGCGTCGCAGTTGGAGCAAGCCGCTCCCTGGGCGCACCTGACGCCCGATCTCTGATCGACGCTCAGTCCAGCGCGCGCTCGGCCGTGACCGCGACGATGTCGATCGAGCCGTAGATGTGCGGGAACTCGTCGGGGGCCGCGCCCAGACGCTCGATGATCACCGGTGATGCGAGGCGGGTTTCGTCGATCTCGAGCAACACCAACTGGTCGTCGCTCAAGTCCGCGTAGAAACGTTCGCGTACCCCGCGCCACTGATGTTCGAAGCTGCAATGGGTGTAGCCCTCCTGCTCCACGGTCACGCCACGGGTCGACCACGGATACGAGCCCTCGCGCTTGCCGGCTTCCCAGTCGGCACGTACCGCCAGGTGGAAGATCATCGTGCCGTCCAGCCACCGTCCACCACGACTTCCTGTCCGGTCATGAAGGTCGAGGCGTCCGAAGCCAGCAGCAACAACGCTCCGTCCAGTTCGGACAGTTCGCCCATGCGCGGAATCGGCGAGTTCTGGCGCAGGAAGTTCATGCTGGCTTCGTCGTTCATGGCCTCGGTCATCTCGGAGGGGAACCAGCCGGGACACAACGAATTGACGCGGATGTTGCGCCGGGCCCACTGCAAACCGAGTTCGCGGGTCAGGTTCAACACCGCACCCTTCGACGCGCAGTAGTGCGCCTGCTTCACCGGCGAAGCACCCACGATGCCGAACATGGACGCGACGTTCACGATGCTTCCGCCACCCGCCTCGCGCATGTGGGGAGCGCACAACTTGGACAGGTGCCAGATGGCGGTGACGTTCACTTCCATCGCGGTGCGGAAGGTCTCGAGGTCCTCGTCTTCGACGGCCACCTTGTGACCCACGCCGGCGTTGTTCACCAGAACACGGGGCACGCCCGCGCGTTCGATCGTCTCCTTCACGAGTCGTTCACGATCGGCCGCCTCCTGCAGGTCGGTGGCGATGGCGATGGAGCCGGGTAATTCATCCACCAACGACTGCAGACGATCGACCCGGCGAGCGGCCAACACCACGGTGGCCCCCACTGCGTGCAGAACCCGAGCGAAGTGCACGCCAAGACCGGAGGACGCACCGGTGACGATGGCCACCCGACCATCGAGACGGAAGATCGACAACGGATCGAGCGAGGGGGGCGTCGAGGACATGTCGCAAGGCTAGGGCGAGCGACCCGCCGGTGTGCCACGATGACCACATGGGTGCGCGTCATGTGGTGTTGGTTCACGGGGCCTGGCACGGCGCGTGGTGTTGGTCGGCGTTGCAGGCCGAACTCGATCGTCGAGGCGTGCCGAGCATCGCCATAGATCTTCCGGGACACGGGGCGTCCACGGCACCCTTGACCGACATGCACGGCGACGCCCGATGCGTGGCCGACACCTTGAGCGTTCTGCACGATCGTGGAGTCACGGATCCGGTCCTCGTCGGCCACTCGTACGGCGGGGCCGTCATCTCGCAGGCCGCGGTGTTCCATCCCGACGTCGCGCATCTCGTCTACGTCGCGGCGTTCGCGTTGAACGACGGTGAGAGCGTGATGAGTGCGTTGGTGTCTTTCCCACCGGCACCGGTCGGCTTGCAGGCCGCGATGGTCGGTCGTGACGACGGGACCTCGGTGTTGGACCCCGATCTCGCCGGGCCCGCCCTCTACGGAAACAGCGATCCGGTGTCGGCCGCCGCCGCGTTGGCCCGACTGTCGCCGCAACCAACCGCCACGGTCACCCAACCGACGCAAGGTGCGCCTCGAAACAGGATCCCCTCCACCTACGTGGTGTGCGACCGCGACGATGCGGTTCATCCGACCCATCAAAAACTGATGGCCGAGCGGTGCACCACCACCGTCGTCCTCGACACCGACCACTCACCCTTCTTGTCGATGGTGGTCGAGACGGCCGACATCCTGGAATCGATCGCTCGATCATGAAGGTGCGCGTCGGTTACGGCTTCGGCGTTCGCACGTCGTTGAACGACGAGGGATTCGGTCGGGTGGTCGACGCCCTCGAGAGTCTGCGCTTCGACAGCTTGTGGTTGAGCGAGCGCATCGGTGGCGAGGCACCGGATCCACTGGTCGGCATGGCGTTCGCCGCCGGACGCACGACGCGATTGAAGTTCGGCATGAGCGTGATGGTGTTGCCCGGACGCAACCCGGTGGTGTTGGCCAAGGAACTGGCCACCCTCGACCGACTCTCGGGCGGTCGCTTGTTGCCGGCGTTCGGACTCGGCGTGGCCGACCCCCACGAACAGCAAGCCTTCGGAGTGGCCCGCGAGGAACGAGCCAAGCGATTCAACGAGGCGTTGGCCGTCATTCGTGCGTGCTGGACCGAGCCCACCGTCACGCACCACGGCGATTTCTTCCACTACGACGATCTGCGCGTGCTCCCGAAGCCGAAGCAGACTCCGCCCGACATCTGGCTGGGCGGAATCGCTCCGAGCGAGTTGAAGCGCGTCGGTCGACTGGCCGATGGTTGGCTACCGAGTTTCGTCACCCCGGTCGACGTGGAGAAAGGTCGCGCCGAAATCGAGCGCGTGGCCCGTGAACACGATCGAGAGATAGAAGCCGAACACTTCGGCGCCTTGATCCCCTACGCGCACGGTCCGTTGCCCGAGGCGTTGCTGGCCGGCCTGAGACAACGTCGTCCCGACTTGGACGACGTCTCCGAACTGGTGCCGCAGGGTTGGGCCGAACTTCAGCGGATGATCCGTCGCTTCGTGGACGTCGGCTTCTCCAAGTTCGTCGTGCTTCCCATCGTCGAGCCGCGTTCGGCCGACGAGTGGGTCGACCACCTCGGTGTGGCGGCCGGCGAACTGCTGCCGTTGCAGACCTGATTCGATCGAAAGTCGAACGTCAGACGAACGGCGACAACCACGCGTGCGCGTTGCGGCCGATGGCTTCGATGTCGTATCCACCTTCCTGCAACACGACGGTGGGTAGCCCGAGTTGCTTCACGACCTCGCCGCAACGGCGGTACCCGTCGGTGGTGAGCGCGAGATCGCTGATGGGATCGTTCCAATAGGTGTCGAGTCCCAACGAGACGATCACCATCGAGGGCCCGAACCCGGCGATGCTCTCGCAGGCGATGCCCAAGCGATCGACGTACTCGTCGTCCTCGGCTTCGGCCTCGAACACCACGTTCAGGTTGGTTCCCGCACCCTTGCCGGCACCCGTTTCGTCCTCGTGTCCGATGAACCACGGATACGCGCGATTCGGATTGCCGTGCAACGACACGAACTGCACGTCGTCGCGGTCGTAGAAGATCTGCTGGGTGCCGTTGCCGTGGTGGTAGTCCACGTCGAGAACCGTCACCTTGGTGCCGGTGGTGGACGCCACGTGGTGCGCGACCACCGCGGCGTTGTTGAAGTAGCAGAAACCCCCGAACACGCTGCGCGCCGCGTGGTGCCCGGGCGGACGACACAAGCCGTACGAACTGGACGCCCCGGCCAACACCTTGTCGGCCGCGGTGAGGGCGACATCGACCGACGCGCGGGCGGCCAGATAGGTGCCCTCCACCATCGGGGTGGCGGTCTCGTAGCACCAATATCCGAAGGCCGCCGCCGCACCGTGTGGCGGGCGAGCCGCACTCATGCCGTCACGAAGTCCGACGTGCAACATCGCTTCGGGTGCGAATTCGCTACGACCCGTGGCGCGATTGATCTGCGGCCACGCGGTCTCGAGATAATCGATCAAGCCGTGATCGTGAACGGCCTCGATGGGGGCGCGTCCGTGCTCTTCCAGACCCACGAAGCGGAAACGCGCGTCGGTCTCCAGTTGACGGCGGATCGTCTCGGCGCGCTCGGCGCGCTCGTAGGTGGGAATCGGCTGACCGAGGTTGATCTCGAGCTTCGGATTCTGATGACGATGAAGATCGGTCCAGACGACGTCCATGGACTCAGACTAAACGCTTCAACGACGGGAGAACGGGGGTGCTCAGCGACCGGTGTCGCGGAACGGCGTGTCGAGGAACGGGGGCCAGTCCCCTCCTCCGTGCACCTCGATGGTCGCACCGCTGACGTACGAGGCCAACGGTGACGACAGGTACACGCACGCGTCACCGATCTCCTCGGGCCACGCCAGTCGACCGATGGGAATCTGCGCGCCGGTGCGACGCACGCCCTCCTCGTCTCCGTAATGCAAGTGGGCCAACTCGGTGCGCACCATGCCCACCGTCACCAGGTTCACCCGCACCTTGGGCAACCATTCCTGACCGGTGGTGCGGGTGTAGTTGGCGAGACCGGCCTTGGCCGCGCCGTACGCGGCCACCGTGGGCGCCGGGCGCTCGGCCGAGACACTGCCGATGTTCACGATGGAACCACCGTCGGCCTGGTTCTGCATGTGCCGATTGGCGGCCTGACTGCACCACATCGCCGAGAACAAGTTGACGGCCACGATCTTCTGCGCGAAGTTGGCCGAGGCCGTGGACGTGTCTGACGGCGGACTGCCACCGGCGTTGTTCACCAACATGTCGAGACGACCGAAGCGCTCGACGATGGAGTCGATCATGGCCGAGGCCTCGTCGGGCTCGCGAAGGTCGACGGCGAACGCGGTCCAGTCGGCCGGCAGATCGTCGGGCAGGTTGCGCGCGCACACCACCACCGTGGCTCCGGCATCGGCGAAACGTCGCGCGATCCCCCGACCCACGCCCTTGGTGCCGCCGGTGATGAGAGCCACGCGCCCCGAGAAATCAATGGTCAATGCCACGACCTGCACCCTAGTGCCGGACCCCGCTTCGTTTCTGACGCTTCGTCAGATGGGGAGTACGCTCGCACCCGTGGGAATCACCTCGAAGATCGACGACCGTGGCATCGCCGAAGTCGTCATGGACTGTCCGCCCGTCAACGCGCTCACCGTGGCCGAATGGTTCGGCTTGGCCGACACCGTCACCGCCCTCGGTCGCGACTCCGCCGTGCGGGTGGTGATCCTGCGCGCCGAGGGACGCGGCTTCAACGCCGGCGTCGACATCAAGGAGATGCAGAACACCGAGGGCTTCGACGCCCTCATCGGCGCCAACAAGGGCTGCTTCGCCGCCTTCGCCGCCGTGTACGACTGCCCCGTGCCGGTGATCTCGGCCGTGGCCGGTTTCTGCGTCGGTGGTGGCATCGGGTTGGTCGGCAACAGCGACATCATCATCGCCAGCGACGACGCCTTCTTCGGCCTGCCCGAAGTCGATCGCGGCGCCCTCGGCGCCGCCACGCACCTGGCCCGCCTGGTGCCGCAGCACAAGATGCGCGCCATGGTGTACACGTCGGCCACCGCCACCGCCGCCGAGTTGCACGCCTTCGGCAGCGTTCTGCAGGTGGTGCCCCGCGCCGAACTGCGTGACGCCGCCTTCACGTTGGCCGCCAGCATCGCCGACAAGCACCCCACCGTCATTCGCGCCGCCAAGGAGAGTCTGAACGGCATCGACCTGTGGGACGTGAAGCGCAGTTATCGCTTCGAGCAGGGCTTCACCTTCGAACTGAACCTCACCGGTGTCAGCGACGAATTGCGTGACGACTTCGCCGGGACCGACAAGAAGAACGACAAGAAGCACTGACCCATGAACGACACGCGCAGCAAGGTGATCACCGAGGATCAGGCGATCGCCACCATCGAGAGCGGCATGACCATCGGCATCGGTGGTTGGGGCAGTCGCCGCAAACCCATGAGCCTCGTGCGCGCGTTGTTGCGCTCGAACGTCTCCGACCTCACCGTCGTCTCGTACGGCGGACCCGACGTGGGTCTGTTGTGCGCCGCCGGAAAGGTTCGTCGACTGATCTACGGATTCGTGTCGTTGGACTCCATCGCGCTCGAGCCGCATTTCCGCGCCGCACGTCAGGCCGGCACCATCGTCGAGCCCGTGGAGTACGACGAGGGCATGTTGCAGTGGGGTCTGTACGCCGGATCGTTGCGGCTGCCGTTCCTCCCCACCCGCGCCGGCCTGGGTAGCGGTGTGATGGACGTGAACCCGTCGCTGAAGACCGTGAAGTCCCCCTACGCCGACGGGGAAGAGTTGTTGGCGGTGCCGGCCATTCGCCTCGACGCCGCGTTCGTGCACATGAACCGCGCCGACGCGCGCGGCAACGCGCAGTACCTCGGGCCCGACCTGTATTTCGACGATTTGTTCCTCGGTGCCTGCGAACCGGGACGACGCTTCGTGTCGACCGAGAAGATCGTCGCCACCGAGGATCTGCTGAAAGAGGGCACCTTCCACACGTTGCGCATCAACCGCGCCATGGTCGACGGGGTGATCCACGCGCCCAACGGCGCGCACTTCACCACTTGTGAGCCCGACTACGGCCGTGACGAGGCGTTCCAGAAGGCCTACGTCGACGCCGCGCGCGACGCCGACAGTTGGAAGGCGTTCTCCGATCGCTTCCTGTCCGGCGACGAGAGTTCGTACCAATCCGCGGTGTCCGCATGGCGAGCCGAGGTCGCGGCCGCGAAGGAGGCGTCGAAGTGAGCGATTCACCCGCACTGGCCGATGTCATCGCGGTCGCCTGCGCCGAGGCCTGGCGCGGAGACGGCGAGATCTTCGCCTCCGGCATGGGCGTCATGCAGATGCTCGGAGCCCGATTGGCCCGCGCCACGTTCGAACCCGATCTGATGGTGTCCGACGGCGAAGCCTTCTACGTGGCCGGCGATCTTCCCATCGGAGGGACCAACAAGACCATCGAGGGTTGGATCCCCTTCCGCAGCGTCTTCGACACCTTGGCCGGAGGTCGTCGTCACGTGATGATGGGCGCCAGCCAGATCGACAAGTACGGCAACTCCAACATCGCCAACATCGGTCCGTGGGCCAAGCCCAAGGCCCAGTTGCTCGGCGTGCGCGGCGGACCCGGCAACACCGTGAACAACGCCACCAGTTTCTTCATTCCCAAGCATCAGTCGTCGGTGTTCGTGCCCGTCGTCGACATGGTCAGCGGTGTCGGCTACGACCGCGCGAAGAAGATCGGTGGCTTCATCGCCAAGCGTCACGACCTTCGTCGGGTCATAACCAACCTCGCCGTGCTCGACTTCGCGACGCCCGACAACGCGATGCGTCTCGTGAGCGTGCACCCCGGCGTGAACGTGAGCGACGTGGTGGCGAACACCGGTTTCGAATTGGTGATTCCGGCCGACGTGCCGGTCAGCCGTGCGCCCACCGCCGAGGAAATGGACGCCATCGGTCGCATCGACCCCAAGGGGCTTCGCCATCGGGAGATCCCGTCGTGACGGTCGTCCCCCACGCACGCCTGCGCACGTCGTTGTGCGACCTGGTGGGCGTGCAATACCCGATCGTGCAGACCGGCATGGGTTGGGTGGCCGGACCCAAGTTGGTGAGCGCCACCGCGAACGCCGGGGCACTGGGGATCATCGCCAGCGCCACCATGGACTTCGACCAACTGAAGCAATCCATCAGCGAGGTCAAGAGTCGCACCACCAAGCCGTTCGGTGTGAACCTGCGCGCGGATTCGGCCGACGTGAAGGACCGCATTGCGTTGATGATCGACGAGGGCGTGAAGGTGGCCAGCTTCGCGCAAGCCCCCAAACCCGATCTCATCGCCCGCCTGAAAGAGGCCGGCGTGGTGGTCATTCCCTCCATCGGTGCGAAACGCCACGCCGAGAAGGTTCTCGAGTGGGGCGTCGACGCCGTGCTGGTGCAAGGCGGCGAGGGTGGTGGTCACACCGGAGCGGTGCCGACCACCGTGTTGTTGCCCCAGGTGGTGGACGCCGTGGCCGGTCGCGTGCCCGTGATCGCCGCCGGTGGCTTCTTCGACGGTCGCGGATTGGTGGCCGCCCTCGCGTACGGCGCGTCGGGTGTGGCCATGGGAACGCGTTTCCTGCTCACCAGCGACTCGTCGGTGCCGCAGTCGGTGAAGGACTACTACCTCGGCAAGGGAGTCCTGGACACCGTGGTCTCGGTGCAGGTGGACGGCGTTCCGCACCGCGTGTTGCGCACCGAGTTGGTGGACCAACTGGAATCGGGCAGTGGCAAGTTGCTGGCCCTCCCCCGCGCCGGCATCAACGCTCTGCGTTTCCGCAAGATGACCGGAGCCAAGTTGTCCGACATGATGCGCGAGGGCCTGGCCATGAAGAAGTCGATGGATCTCTCGTGGACCCAGATGGTGATGGCCGCCAACACGCCGATGTTGCTGAAGCTGTCACTCGTCGACGGGCGCACCGAGAGCGGCGTGATGGCCAGCGGTCAGGTCGTGGGCATCATCGACGACCTGCCCTCGTGCGCCGAATTGGTCGATCGCATCATCACGCAAGCGAACTCCGTTCTGTCGGACCTCGCCGGTTCCTGACCCCGAAAGGAAGATCATGGCCTCCACCGTTCTCGACGGACCCGACGACGTGCGCGCACACCTGGGTCGGCACCTCGGACACAGCGAGTGGATCGAGATCGATCAGGATCGTGTGACTCTGTTCGCCGACGCCACCGGCGATCACCAGTGGATCCACGTCGATCCCGAACGCGCCACCAAGGGGCCGTTCGGTGCGCCGATCGCCCACGGTTACCTCACGTTGTCCATCTCGAACCTCTTCCTCCCCCAGATCGTGGAGGTGCGGGGCTTCTCCGCCGGCGTGAACTACGGCGTGGACAAGGTTCGTTTTCCGAGTCCGGTGAAGGTGGGGGCACGCATTCGCGCCGGCGCCGAACTGACCGCCATCTCCGAGGTGAACGGCGGGTTGCAGACCACCATCGTCATCACCATCGACATCGAAGGCGGCACGAAGCCGGCCTGTGTCATCGAGTCCCTCAGCCGTTGGCTGTATTGATCGTTCGAGATCCGAACACCGAAGGAGAGTCATGAGCGTTCTCGCCCGTTTCGACATGTCCGGAAAAGTCGCCCTGTTGTCGGGGGCCGGCCGGGGCATCGGGGCCGCCAGTGCCATGGCGTTGGCCGAGGCCGGAGCCGACATCGTCGTCACCGCACGCAGCGTCGACCAGATCGAATCCGTCGCGGCTCGGGCGCGCGAATTGGGACGTCGCGCCATCGCCATCCCGACCGACGCCAACGACGCCGACGCCGTGAAGGCCGCGGTCGCGCGCACGGTGGCCGAGTTCGGTCGCATCGACACCGTGGTCAGCGTGGTGGGTGGAGCGATGCCCCAGCCCTTCATGAACACCTCCGACAAGGATCTGCGGAACTCGTTCGAGAACAACGTGGTGAACGGTCTGCGCTTGGTGCGTGAATGCGTGCCGCACTTGTTGGCCGCCGCCGGAGATCGTCCCGGCGGAGCATCGGTGGTGATGGTCTCGAGCGCCATCGGCCACATCGTCGGACGCGGATACGTGTCGTACGGATCGGCCAAGGCCGCCCTCGACCATGCGGTGGAGTTGATGGCCGCCGACTTGAACCCGCGCATCCGCGTGAACGCGGTGGCACCCGGCGCGATCCTGACCGAGGCCCTCGAGATCGTGGCCGCCAATCCCGAACTGAAGGCGTCGATCGAGAACCTGACCCCGTTGCGACGGCTGGGTGAGCCCGACGACATCGCGGCCGCCGTGCTGTACCTCGCGTCGAACGCCTCGAGTTACATGACCGGTCAGATCCTCGCCGTCGATGGTGGCACCGTGACCACCAACTTCAACTTCCCCATCGCCGACCTGTGAGCGACACGAAACGCAAAGGTTCGCTGGGCGCGTTGCGCCATCGCGACTTCGCCCTGTTCTGGACGGCGGCCGCCATCTCGAACGGCGGCGGCTGGATGCAGATGGTGGCGGTGCCGGCGTTGCTCTACGACATGACCGGCAGCTCCACGTGGCTCGGCGTGTCGTCGATGGCTTCTCTGCTTCCGGCGGTGTTCCTGACCCTCCACGCCGGGGTGCTGGCCGACCGCATGAGTCGCCGATCGATCCTGCTGATCACCCAGACGGTGCAGATGTTGTGCGCCTTCGGGCTGTGGGGCTTTTATCTCGCCGATGCCATTCGTCCGAGCCTCATCGTGATCATCGGCCTCATCGGTGGAATCGCCACCGGCTTCCAGACCGCGGCCTGGCAGAGCTTCGTTCCACTGTTGGTGCCCAAGGAGGAGTTGTTGGACGCCGTGAAGTTGAACTCGGTGCAGTTCACTTTGGCGCGCGCCATCGGCCCGGGTCTGGCCGGTGCGGTGGTCACCACCATGGGAACCGGAGCGGCCATTCTGATCAACGCGGTCACGTATCTGCTCGTGATCGGAGCATTGTTCATCTCCAATCCGCGACAGAGCATCGTGGCGTCGAACGGTGCGACGGTGTCGGAGGTTCTGCGCGACGGTGGGCGATTCGTGTGGCGCAGTCGCCCGTTGCGCCTGGCGGTGTTCCTCGCCTTCGTCACGTCGTTGTGCGGGCAGGCGCTGCAACACGTGGCGCCGGCCATCGCCGACCGCATCTTCGGACGTCCCTCCACCGACAACGCCGGATTGCTGGTGGCACTGGGCCTCGGTGCGCTGGTGTCGTCCATTTTGTCGGTGGCCATCGGCGACAAGTTGAAGCGGTCCACACGGGTGATGGTGGCGCTCGTTCTGTTCGCCGGCAGCACCGCGCTCATCGCGCTCACCTCCAACTACAACGTGGGACTCGTCGCGTATTTCATCGGGGGCTTGGCTCACCTGCAATCGGCGGTGGCGTTGAACACCCTCATTCAAGGAACGGTTCCCGATCACCTTCGGGGTCGCACGATGAGCTTCTACGTGCTCGGAATTCTGGCCGGCATTCCGCTGGGTGCCTTCGCCCTCGGTCGGCTGGGGGACATCTTCACCATGCGGGTCGCGGTCTACGTGGACGCCACCGTGTTCCTGGCCCTCATCGCCCTCCTGATCGGGCGGGGTTGGTTGGCGGACCTCGACGTGACCAAGATTGACGACGTGATCTCCGATCCCCTCGCCGACACCCCCATCACGAGCGATCCGGTATGAAGCATCCCGAGGGCGACGATCCCGCCTACGACGCGGCCCGTGTGGAATTGGGTCGCACGGCCCGACGTCTCAACCATGCGATCGTGGCCCGTGACGTGGAGATCGAACAACTCCGCGATGCCACGGAAACGATGACCAGATTGGCCGAGGACTTCGAACGATCCGATCGTCGCGAGCGCAGCTTCAGCAACTTCAAGGACAGCAAGCGCATCGCCTTCGTCGACGGCGACCAGATGACCAGTCACATCTGCCGTCCTGGTTCGGGGCCCGGCAGTCCGCACGGCCTGGAGATGACGGTCACCCGAGCGGGCGACGTGGCCGAGGCCCGGTTCGTCATCGGCGACTCGTACGAAGGCGCCCCCGGACGAAGTCACGGTGGCATCGTCGCCTTGGCGTTCGACGACGCCATGGGTTTCGTGCTGAGCATCATCCACACCGTGGCGTACACCGGTGAAATCACGGTTCGCTACAAGGCGCCGACACCCCTGAACACGCCGCTCGTGATTCGCGCCCGACTGGACCGGCGCGACGGGCGCAAACTGCATTTGGTGGCGGAAATGGTCGAGGACCGACCCGACGCACCCCTCATCGCCACGTCCCACGCACTGTTCATCGCGATCGAAAGTTACGACCCGGTTTCTGACACACTGTGACCGGGGAATCCGCGCCGACAGGTACGGCGGCGGGCCGAGGGGGGAACATGACCGCAGTCGACAACGAGCGAGCCACCGCCGAGCGCTTTCCGCGCGAGTTGGTACGCCGGTTGGTGGACAACTACCGCAACAAGACCTTGGATCATTGCGAGGCCGCCATCACCGAGCCGGCGTCGGTGTTCACCGATCCCGTGCGCTTCCAGCGCGAACTCGACGTGTTGTTCCGACACGGAGCGCACATCGTCGGGTGGACCGGCGAACTTCCCCGTCCGGGAACCTTCGTCACCAAGGACGTGGCCGGGCATCCGGTGCTGATCACGCGCGCCGAGGACGGCGAACTGCGCGCGTTCCGTAACGCCTGCACCCACCGCGGTGCACAGGTGGCCCAGGGTTGCGGTGAGGCGCGTCGTCTCACCTGTCCGTACCACGCGTGGTCGTTCGAGTTGAACGGCGACCTGGCCGGACAGCCGCAGGCGTACGCCTTCGACGCGATCGATCGCTCCACCTTGGGCCTGGAACCCTTGCCGGTGGCCAGTGTGGCCGGTTTGATCGCGGTGGGTCTGAGCGAGGACGTGGATCCCGCGGCCGCCTTCGCCGACATCGAACCCGAACTGCGCTGGTGCGGATACGAGACCCACGAGATCGTGTGTCAACACACGTTCCATCTGAAGGCGAACTGGAAGATCGCCTTCGACGTGAACCTCGAGACGTATCACGTGGACTATCT